>JAIWBS010000088.1:0-2794 GCA_048633705.1 Pirellulales bacterium | reverse complement strand
AGCAACTTTTTTTAACTGTTTAACAAAGTTTAATAAACCAGGATTGTCTTTGATCACACCCCGACAACCTTCACACCTATAATTCGCTTCCGGGCAGGTAGCGCCGCAGCCACCGATGATAGCAGGACCTAAACAAGCTTCTCCTTTTTGCAACAAACATTCAATTCCCTTCAACTGGCAATCGTAACAAACCGAACGAGGAGTTGGGGTTTTGGGCATCCGGCCTTCCCGTAGTTCTAAAAAGGCGGTTAAAAATTCTTCGGCGTTGATCGGGCAACCAAGAATTTCATAATCAACTTTTACAAAATCTTTGATCGGCCTGATCTTCGGGTTGTCAATGCCTCTTCTATCTTTATAAACATGTTTAATAGCCTTCTCTTTATCAATGAAATTCTTTATCGTCTGGATACAGCCATGAGTAGCACAATCACCCAAAGCCACCAAAATCTTGGAACGCTTTCGTATTTCCTTCAGCATTTGGACATTTGCTTTAGTAATAGCCGTACCCTCCACAATAGCAATGTCATATGGACCTTTTTTGAAAGTTTCTCGGGTAATTTGTGACTCCCCTATCTCGGCATAGTCCTTTATCAAATTGAAAAAGCGTTCGTGCAAATCGAAGATAGCAAAAAGACATCCTTCGCAACAGGATAGAGAAACTAGAGCTACAACTGGTTTCTTTTTAGGCATTCTGGGCAAACTTAATATTTCTATCAATTTTAGTCACGTACTTCTTGGCTTTTTTTGTTTTAAACTGTGATTTCTGGGGTAAAGCTTTTTCTTCTTTAATAATCCCACCAATCAAATCCTGATGAAAAATAGACTTATCAGAAAAATCAATCGTTTTCTTTTTATTTCGGCCTAACATCTTTTGAAAATATTCTTTATCTTTTTGACCCAAGCGAATTTCCTCGGCTAGATCATCAGCTTTATCGATAATCACTCCATAGTGCTGATAAACCAGTTGGCCTTTTTTCACTGCTAATTCTTTTGGTTTCAACACATTCTTAAACTCAACTGTTCTATCTTCTGACAACTTAATTTCAATATTTACTAAATTATCCTTAATGAATTTAACCTGGCCTGCGGTTAGGATGTGAGCCAAAGCCGTTTGTGGATTATCAACTTCATGAACCTTGTTGTCCAGAACCGAATCAACATGATCCAAGCCAAAACACTTAATCAAATCTTGGTCCGTGACCAACAGCTTCTGATGGGCTTGGCAATATTGGGCAATGGTCACCGGCGCCGCGGTGATAATATGCTTGGCTAAATCTTGCAACCGGATCTGCGGCCGGCTGGTTGTTAATTTACGAAAATCGATATCAGATACGCAATCGGGATTCAAAAACAAACGGGTTAATATAACCACAGCCGGCCGCGTCAACTGTATCTTGTCAAAATCAGGAAAAGCGGTATGGCGAGCTGTCGCTAAATTATCAATTAATTGCTTAGTTATTTTCATAAGCTAGTTTCTTTTCGTAGAAAAGGTAAATAATTACGCCAAACAAAACTAATCCCAAACCCAGCCACTGCCTGTTTATTAACACTTGGTTGCTATAAATTAAATGCAAGACGGCTGTAATCGGGGCTCCCAGAGCTAAAACGGCAGTAGCTGTAGAAGCTTTAACTAACTTCAACCCGTGGTAAAAAGTGAAGACATAACCGATTAAAAATGCCGAAGTAATCATTATCCAACCCCACTGGGCAGTGCTTAAACTCCCGACCAAAGATAATTGGCCGGTTATTGTTAAGAAAACTAAGATAAACAAGCTGCCAAAAAGCATCCGACCCAAACCAACCATTTTAGGCGAAAGCTTTTTCAGCACTTTCTTGGAATAAGTAATCTCGGCCGCCCAAAATAAGGTAGCTAAACCGATTAAAGCGTCTCCCCAATTAAAACCGATATTCTGGATTTTGAGCAGTAAAACATTGCCGACTAGAATAGCTAAAATGCCGATAATCAAATTCTTATTCAGTTTTTCTCTCAGGAATATCATGGCGGCCAAACCCACCCACAAAAACATCGTCTTGTGGATGAAAGAAGCAGAAGCGGCCGTAGTCATTGATAAACCCTGGAAAAACAGAAGAAAAGGAATGGCCCCGCCGATTAAACCAATAGCCAGCAAACTTAGCCAGTTTTTCCCGGATAATTGTCTAAACTCTTTCAATCGTCCCAACCCCATAGTCAAAGCGATGAAAAATATGCCTACGATTAAATTTTTCAAACCGGCAAAAAGAAACGGTGAATTCATCTTCACTCCGAATTTATTGATAAAGATGGAAACTCCCGAAATTACTGCCGTGAATAAGATTAAGAAAATACCTTTATTTTTCATAGTACTCCAAAGTGGTTAATGCTTCCTTTTTTGTTAACTTTTGGACGATGAAACCGGCTTGGGTAAATACCCAATCCCCTACCTTCACTTTGACCAAGTCAGCTTTAACATTTTCCTGCTGTCCTTGGCGATTGACTACAGCTAGGTTATCTTTAATTTTTTTAACTTGAGAGGGAATGACTAAACACATGTTAAATGGCTCCTGGGATATCTTTTATCTTATCGTATCTAAACACCGGTCCGTCTTTACAGACATAATAGGGACCGATAGCGCAGTGCTGGCAAATGCCGACACCGCAATCAATTCTTCTTTCTAGAGAAAAATAAATGTTTTTTTCGGGAATACAAACCTTCTTTAATCTTTCTAAAACAAATTTATACATAATCGGTGGGCCACAGACCAAAGCGACAGTATCTTTACTGACCTCACACTGATCGAATAAATTAGTAATTAC
>JAIWBS010000087.1:0-20512 GCA_048633705.1 Pirellulales bacterium | reverse complement strand
GCAGAAACTGATATATCAATGAAAGATTTAGGTGAGATGGAATGTGCCGAAGGTATGCGTTTTGATTTTTACGGTGGGGGCCAAGAATATCAATCCAGGCCGGTTGGAAAAAAACTAGAAGCTAAAGTCAAAGAATTAAAAGGTTAAACATAACAAAAAATAGGAGATAAGTCCTATTTTTTTGATTGCCGGTTATTTTAACCTTTTTACAATTCCTTTATCGCCATCTACTTCTACAATTTCCCCATCTTTTAATACATCAGTGGTAATCCGTAATCCTGTCACGCAAGGAATCCCTACTTCTCTGGCCAAAGTAGCCGGATGAGCCGTAATACCCGTACCGCCATCACAAACTAAGCCAGCCGCTTTTTGTAAAACCGGGGTAAAAACCGGAGTAGCTTGCATAGTAACAATAATATCGCCTTTCCTTACCTTATGAAACGAATCGGGATTAATCACTACCTTAACCGGACCCCTGACCTTGCCGGATGATACGGGCATACCAATAAACTGTTTAACCTTTTTATCAATCTTGATGAAAAAATCAACATACTGCTTGGCATTTCTATCTGTATATACTATAGTCTTGCCGGCTTTATTGTGCCAAACGGACAACTTTATTCTTTTATTAATAATGGCTGCCATATCAATATTTTTAACCAACATTGGCTTTATTTCATCCGCATGCAAATGTCTGGCTTGACGTAAAGACAATTTTCCTCGTCTGGCGATTTCTCGCAGAATGGGATCGTAATAAAATAATGTTTTTGATACAATTTTTTTTCTTAACTCTTTGTAGGCAATTCCTTCCCGCATGGTTTGAAATAACTGTTGGTGTTTTTTATCCATTTTTAAACTTTTTATGGCTGCTTGCCTGTCTTTAACTAACCGTTCATCTTCTTTGATTAACTTAGCCAGGGCTTTTTTGGGATTACTCTTTACTAACTTTTTGATTCTTTTAACAAAATCCTCAAAAGTTAATACCGGATCATCATAATCTCGGGTAATCCAAAACCAATTTTTAGTATGGTTTTTGATTATTTGATCTGTTTTTTTGTCATTACCAATCTGTTTAGGTTTAATTTTTTGGCAAAGTTTTAGAGCGGCTATTTTTTCCTGGCGATTGACCATGGCCTGGCGCTCGGTCAATAGAATATTCAAATGATGAGTTGTAGATTTGCTCTGGCCAGCTAAAGATTTAATATGGTCGTTTAGATAGGCAAAAAGATAATTTTCCATGGACAAAACCGGAAAATAGTGGGAATATACTTGTTTGTATCTCCGGCAATATTCTTTATGCAAATTAGCTAACTTTTGGTTACTAAGTTTCTTTAATTGTTTTGGCTGATTATTGGCTTGAATAAATTGGTAAAAACTGGTGGCAAATTGTTTTTGTTTTCTTCCTAATTTAACAAAAATATCCGGCTGGCTGATTACTTTTTTCAGCACCTCCTGGCCTACCTTGATATGATCTTTTTTATCAAAAAAGCCAAACATCAAATTTTCTTCAAAAATCAGAATCACTTCGTGATAGGCGTAGCCAATCACCTGCTTCATTTCTTTACAAACACTTTCCATCGACAAATAATTGGGAAAAGGGCTCATTCTCTGCCGTTGGGATAATTGGAACCAATTTAGTTTTTTATTAAACATATTAGAGATATTTAGTAAATTCTTTTTTCATATTTTTTTAACTATTCCTTTATTAGCATCGACCATAACCTTGTCCCCGTCTTTTAGAACTTTAGTGGCAATTTTGGTCCCGATAATACACGGTTTTTTCATTTCCCTGGCCACAATAGCAGCGTGACAGGTTATCCCTCCGGTATCTGTCACAAAAGCGGCCGCTTTGCTCATGGCCGGGACTATCGAAGGATTAGTGGCAATAGAAACCAGAATATCACCTTTTCTCACTTTATCCATCTCCTCGGGAGTATTAACAATTTTTACCGTCCCTTTAACCTTACCCAAAAAAGTAGCCATACCCGGAAACTGTTTGACCGATTTATCAATCTCTTCCTGATAAAGATTACCTTTAAATAATTGCTTGGCTTTTTTACCGTAATAGAAATTATTTTTACCTCGGATGTAGGTGTAGGCAAATAAAGTCTTGATGCGGCGATTAATTTCCTTTTTATCAACTTTTTCCCCTTGACCTAAGCCAATTATTTCTTGCGGGGTCATGTAATGAAATTGTTGCTTAGTAAAACCCAATCGTTTACCTAGCTCAGAAAACAATAAATCATAAACATATATCGCTTTAAACTCAATTCCCCAGCGATAAGCTTTGAGAAACATAAAAGTGCGAGCTGTTTTAAAAAGATATTTGGTTTTTTGGTCGAGATGCAGTTGCTGACTCAACTTTTTCTGACTCAGCTTTATTTTTCTCCTCTCTGTCTGTAACTCTTGTAATAACTGTCTGGATTTCTTCCTGCCTTTCTTAAGCTTAGTAATTCTTTTTTGATAATTGGCCAATGAAGGCACGGGCGTGCCTGTATAACCATAATTTACCCAGAGATAGTTTCTACGATGTTTTTCAATCTCTGCCTTGCTAATTTCTTTCTTGGTAGCCAGTTTTAATAAAGCGATCTTTTCTTTTTGGGCAAAAGTTAATTCTAGGGGAGTGGCTAAAAGACTAACTAGTTCTTGAGGTGGTTTTCTAATCCTGTATTTTTTAACTTGGGCTACTACTTTTTTCTCTAGCCAATCTGATAAATAATTGTTTTCAAAATCAATCACGACCGGCCCTATTCCCCAGGTACAAAAGTTATGGAAATTGGCTAAGATTTTATTTAAAAGGTAAAAAATTTGCTGGTCGGATAACTCTTTTATATCCAAACTCAAAACTTGATCGCTAATTTCATACAATTTTATACCGATTTTCTTATGCCGGCTGTATATCCTTTCTACGAACCTTTTATCCTGATAAACTTTTTCGAAAACCGCTTTGCCGAATTTCTGCCAAAAGGGAAAGTGAACGTGCCAGTTCAGAAAGTCTTTGGAAAAAGTTGAATAGGTTTCTTCAAAATAAAAGCCAATCTGTTTTTTCCAGATTGGATCCTGAAAACCTTGGGTAATCAGACAGGTAGATAACAAATCTATATTGGGTACTGGGTTAATAATTTTTAATTGCAGTTTTTTCATATTTTTTTTACTATCCCTTTATTAGCATTAACTTCTACTTTATCACCGTCTTTCAAAAACTGGGTTGCTATGTGGGTACCGATTACACAAGGAATTTTTAATTCGCGGGAGACAATGGCAGCGTGACAAGTTACTCCACCTTCGTTGGTAACAATGGCGGCTGCCTTGATTATGGCCGGCATGACATTAGGATTGGTAGCTGGGGCTACTAAAATATTGCCTTTTTTCATTTTCTTCATGTCTACTGCTTTCATGATTCTGACTACTTTGCCCCTAACTTTGCCGGGGTAAGATGGGCTACCAGTTAATTGTTTTGCGCCTTTTTTCAACTTTAATTCCACAATTTTACCAGCCAACTGCTTAGCTTTCTTGCCAACGTACACTTTGGGCTGATTTTTTGGGTAATAAAGAACGCAGTATTTAATCCGCTCGTTCAATAACTTTACAGGAGGCAGCGGTCGACCGGCCAGAGCCTCCAGCAATTCAGGCAAAGATAAATATTGCAGCTGCCGGAAAGATAAATGCCACTTTTTAGCAATTTCCCTCAAAATATTGTGCAAAGCTCGGCTGGCCATAAATACCACTTCCTTTCGAATAACTTTGAGAAAGCCAAAAGTTTGAGCTAGGTTAATCCAGTATTTTTCTTCTGAACTAAATTTTATTTCCCGGTAGATCCTTTGTTGTTTTTTAACAAGTTTTCTTCTGTTATTTTGGATTTCGGCAATTTTCTTCTTGGCGTCTACTTTTCTATTTAATAAATTGACTAATTTCTGGCGGAAATACTTTTCCGGCAAAATGGTAGGACCAATATAATGGTACTGCAGCCAATCATACTTATTGGCATGTTTTCTAATAGCCTGCTTCTGGCTAGGAGTAATCTGGTGATTCTGCCTGGCTTGCATTTTCTCTAGGATTCTTAATAAATCAATTTCTTCTTGAAAAATCAAACTGGTTTTTGTCGGAGTGGTCAGAGTGGTAAACGCCTCGAAAACTGACCAGCTTGATTTTTCTTTTTTTAGCCTGGAAGTAAGCAAATCAATTATTTTCTTACTCATTAAACCAAAGTGGAAATCAGTAAAATTGACAATATGGCCCCAAATAGCCGCCTCTATCCAGACGTCCATATAATCTACCAGTTCTTTTTTTAATTTTTTAAGGCTGTAGCTACTGTAGTTTCTTTGTTTAACTTTTTCCGCCCATCTTTTATGTTCAGCAATGGACGACTTACTTTTTTCTACTACCAGTTTATTAAATCTGGGGTTTGCAATCTTTTTTAAAATGGCTTTTTCAATCTTTAAGGTATTTTTTTCTTCCAGACACCATCTGACATATAAATCTTTTATCTCCTGCAAAGCAGGGGCTGGCTTAACCCCAATCAATTTAGACGCCTTGTCGCTCAATCCAGCCATAGAATAAAAAACCATGTGGGATAATGGCGTGCATTCGTCTCTGGCAAAAACTTTATAAGGCATATTATTTAATCCTTCTGACCAAACCCTTAGTGGCATCCACTTCGACTTTATCTCCGTCTTTTAAAACTTTAGTGGCAATTTTTATGCCAATCACACAAGGAATATTTAATTCTCTGGAAACTATGGCGGCATGGGAGGTAACTCCTCCTTGTTCCGTAACAATAGCTGCTGCTTTTTTCATAGCCGGCACTAAATCCGGATTGGTAGTAATGCTAACCATGATTTCCCCCGTTTTAATTTTTTTAATATCTTTATGGGTATTTACAATTTTGACTATCCCGACCGCTTTGCCCAAACAGCCGATTTGCCCACTTAATCTATTAACCTTTTTAATATCTGTGGATTTTAACTTTTTGAGAATTGGATGATTTCTGTCAGTGGTAATCAACTCCTTCCCATACTCTACATAATACAAAAGAAAGTTAATTCTTTTTTTAATTTCTTTCTTGTCAACAACTCCCCTAATTAAACCGTCTATCATCTCAGTAAAAGATAGGTGTCTAATTTCATCAAGTGATATATCTAATCTTTTGGCAACTCTCTTTAATAATTTTTCCATCTGATATGCCCAATATATTTGAGCATAACGACGATACATTTTTGTTAACATGAAATCACTGTAGATTGAAAATAGATTTTGGTACTTCTTATTTATTTTTAACTCTCTGAATAATCTATTTTTTTCTTTTCTAGCAGTTATTATTCTCTTATTGGCAAGCTGCAATTTTTTCCTTGGTGATTCTTTGTCTTTGGCAAGCTGTTTAACTAATCCTACATAATGCTTTTTGTTGTAGGTCTCATTTCTTCCAAGCCACAAGTGTTTCAAATAGAAATAGCGAGAATGATGTTTTTCAATTTGAATTCCTATTTTTTTATCGATTTTACCTTTCTTTTGCCTGATCGAGTTGGCAATTTTTAGCAAGTTCTCCTCTTCCAAAGTAGCAACCGATTTCTTTACGGGGGTAATTAGCGAATTAAAAGTTTGGTTAAACACCTTATCGTCGTCATTTTTTATCTTGCCCTTTAAGTAACTTTGCAAATGACTAGTGAAGGTGCCATGAAACATATCAGTGGCATTAGACAGCCACCCCCATTCGTATAAATTGGTATGTATTTTATCTTGTTGCTCTAAAAATTTTGCTAAATCTTTATTGGTCAGTTTTTGATAATCAAAGTTTGATATCTTTTTGCTAAATTCAACTAATTTGTCTGACCATTTAACGATATTTCTATTTATGGCAAATCCAAACTGATGATTTTTCTTAATTCTATCTACCAGATGCTTTTCAAAATTCAAAGAATCTTTTTTGCCGTAGTAAAAATGAATAAAGAACTTGGGACGAAAAACGGCTAACACTTTTTTATAGTTTTTGCCACAGGAGTTCTTTAAATCATTAACAAAAGTCGACAGCCAGATTTGGGAAAAGAAAAAATCTATATCGGGAATGTCTTCCGCCAACATCCAGGGATCTTTGTCGTTTAAATATTTTAATTGGCTCTTCATATTTTTTTAACCACTCCCTTGGTCGCATCAATCTCTACCTTGTCTCCGTCTTTTAACACCTTGGCAGCGATTAAGGTGCCAACCACACACGGCGTGTTTAATTCTCTGGCCACAATAGCAGCATGACAAGTCAACCCACCGGCTTCGGTAACAAAAGCAGCAGCTCTTTTCATGGCTGGCATTAAATCCGGGCCGGTGGTATGACTGACTAAAATATCACCTTTTTTCACCTTTTTATTATCGGCTTGGGTCAAGACAATTTTTACTGTTCCTTTTACTTTGCCTGGACAAGCACAAGTTCCTCTCATCTCTTTTACCCCTTTTACTTTGGTTGCCTCCATATTAATTTTAGCTAGAAACTGTTTAGCTTCTCTGCCTAACAGTATCTGAAATTTTCCCTTGGTAACATACATCGCACTAAAACGATGCCTTTGATTCAATTCGTTAGGATCAAACTTCTTGCCTTGAAGGATTTGAGGAATCTCCCACTGACATAAATTCCTAATCTGTTTAAGAGTTAGCCCGTTGCGCCGGCCGATCTCTTTGAACATAGGCACATAACAATACATTCCGTGGTAAAGCACGTCTTTGCGAAACCCCTTGATCCAGACCGCTTCTTTGGCTATATTGATAATTTTCTTTTCCTTAGGGTTAAATCGTAATTTTACCAATAATTCTTTCTGCTGTTTTTTTATTCTTTCCTTTTCCTTTTTCTTTTGCCTTATCAACACAGCTGGACTCTGCTGGGCTTTTAATAAAGACTGCCATCTTTCTAGATAGTGATTAGTTTGATAAGCAGGTCCTTCATACATAAACGGCGTCCACCGCCATTTTTTAAAATGTTTTTGGATTATTTTATATTCCTTAGGAAATTTAATCAATTGTTTTTTTAACTGATCAATTTTGTTCTTTTTAAATAAAGTTTTGATTTTTTTGTTTAAAAACAAAATTTGGGCGATTTCAAGAAATTCGTTTTCTTCTTTCTCTACGTAACTTAGCCTTAAAGGCGTGGTTAATACACTAAAAACTTCCGGAGTGGTTAGTGGTAGATTTCGAGTAATAATTTTATCAGAGATAATTTTGAGTACTTTGTGCGAAAATCTTTCTTTCTCGGCATCAGCCATCCAGTTTATAGAGGCACCATACATATGAGAAATCCGATGAACTTTTTGGATGACTTTGAATAACCTGATAATTTCATTATTCGATAATTTCTTAAAATCAGTTCTTACCATTTTTTCGGATAACTTAAAAAAATCTGTACCGGATTTGATAATTTTGTCATAAATTCCTTTGACCCAATTTGGATTTTTTATCATTTTATCAGCCAAGTATTCCGAATTTCGTTCAAACTCTCGACGCAAGAATAGCATCGGTGTGTATCCATTCTCCATTGACGACACATAGTGTTTTACAAAACCACCAAGCCCAAGCTTCGGATAATCATTTACAAACATATCGACTATCGACATCATAAAATAATCATTACCCCAGATATCAGCTGTATTTATCCATTTGCCTTTGGGTATTTTGGGAAGATGTTTACTCATTTACTTTATTTTAGCTTCGAACTTAATGGCATCAGCCAAAAGTTCAGCTACTGATAAAACTCTTATATTTTTTAGTTTCTTCTCCTTTGGTAATACTATTGAATCCGTAATTACAATTTCCCTAATCGGGGCGTGGCGCAGCCGGTCAATAGCCGGTCCGGACAAAACACCGTGAGTACAGCCAAAATAGATATCATCTACTTTTTGGTGCTTTAACAAATTAACCGCTTCGATTAAGGTGCCGGCTGTATTTATCTCATCATCAATTATCAAAACGTTTTTTCCGGCCACCTCGCCTTTTATCACCATCTTGGTTACCTTGTCATGTTTGGTTCTCTTTTTCAATATTTGAACGATGGGAATTTTAAAAACATCTGCCGCGTTTTTTGTGTGCCACAAACTGCCTTGATCCGGTGCAACTAAAACCCAATTGCCATTTTTTATTAAATTCAGAAAATATCTGGCTATCAATTCCGTAGCGGAAATATGAGCCACAGGAATTTCAAAAAAATTGAGAGTTTGAGTAGAATGGATGTCTAAAATAATTGCTTCGTCAGCACCAGCTGTTTCTGTCAAATCAGCCACTAATTGAGCTGAAATCGGTTCACCGGTTTCTACTATTCTTTCCTGACGACGATAAGGCATAAAAGGAAAAACCGCTGCTATTTTTTTAGGTTCCAAGCGCCAGGCTGCGTCAATCAACAACAGCATTTCCATCAGGTGCTGATTGGCCGGGTTGGATCCTGATTGGATAACAAAAACCTGTTTTCCCTTTATTTTCTCCCGAATATCCACGTAGGTTTCTCCGTCGGAAAACTGAGTGATAAAAACATCACCTAAATGAGTATTTAAGTTATTAGCTATCTTTTTAGCTAAAGGGATGTTAGCCTGGCCGCTTAACAAAACAACGTCTTTCATATCCTTTATTTTAACTAAAATTCCCAAATAAAAAAAGCCCGCCTTTTATTGTTCGAGTAAGCGAACTACAGTAAGCGCATCGAGAACTACTTTACGACCTCTCGACAAGCTCGAGGCAGGCTTCTCGACTCCCCCGCGTCCGGGGGTCGCTCGAAGAATAGGGGATGACTATTATTTCTTTATCTCTAACCCCATATCCCCCTTAACCACTTCCGTCCATTTAAAATCACCTGATTTGGCATCACCATAAGCCACATTAAGATAGCGGCCATCACCAACCGAAGAATAAATATTAGCTATGTGCAAAGCTTGCCTGGCTGATTCTGATTCAGACAGCCCTAATTTATTCTTTAACAGATATCGGAGAAATAGATGAACATAAATTGGGTTATTAGAGTTTTGTTTAAATTGTTCCAGACTATCCTGATCAAATTTTGCCTGCAAATATCCTTGCATCATGGAATTAAGCTGTGATGAAGATCCCACCACCTTAACTAACCCCTTATCCTTAGCCAATAGTCTTAAAACGGCAATCGTTTTATTTTTATCCTGATTGTTAACTGCTTCAAAAAGAGATTGAACGGCATTTTGGCCGGCCAGTTGTTTTTGTAGGTTGGATATCTCCTTTTCTTCAGTTTCATTGCCTTTATAAATGCTTTGAATTTTTTTAACTTTGGCTTCTTCGCTTTCTTCCGTGGCTGGTAAGGTCAAAGGTTTTTCTTTGGTATCTTTAGGTAATACCCTACCTGTCCCCACCCTTTCTGTTTTACCAACCATTTTGGCTGCCGAATCTTTTTTTCTAAATGCCTCTATCGGCAGCTTGGCCTTACCTGGGGTTATCAGACGAGAATAGCCTATCAAATAGCGCATCATATCATAAGATTGAATAATGTCTTTTACCACTATTTTCTCCGTGGCATCAAGCCTCAGATAATCAGATGATTGGCCGAAAAATTTCACTTGGTCGGCTACGCTTCTGTTGTTATCCGGATTTTCCTGAAACAAATCATAGATAACCAACCAATTGCTGACGGTCGATTCGTATTCTTTGTCGGCCGACGATTTAATCTTCATCTTTCCTATTTTCTCTTCATTCGACCTAAACCCGTTCACTCTTGCGTTACGGTAATTCATAAATTCCTTTTCTCCCCATATCCAAATATCCAGCAATCTCTCTAATCGTTCCTTGAGATCTATATGCCATTTGATCCAAAAAACCACATGTTTAGCAAAAAGTTTTTCCAAAACAACCGGTTCCTGCATAGTCATGGCACAACCTCTTAGGTAAACTTCAATGGCCCGGTATTTCAAAGATAACTGTTTGTCAGTCTGTTCTATGTTGGGAAATTTTTTCAAAAGCCGGTTCAACTGAGCCGCAAAATCGGCCGCTTCCGCTAAATTAGTAGAACTGTAATAATAATCCATCGCTGATAAGTAGATATTCTTACAGACCCCCTTTTTCAGCAAATCCTGTTCTTTCAACTGAGCTAAATCTTTAACCAAATACAAATAATCCTTTTTGTTGATAGCTATTTGTAATTGGTCTGGTCTGTCAATCGGCATATTTTTTAAGGTTTTTTCTTTTCTTTTTTAACTTCGGCTAAAATCATATGTAAAGTTTCCCAGGTACGCATAGTCCAAATATCGTTGCCGGCATCTAATCTTCTGTCTAATCTGCCGTCTTTAACCGTTCTTAGATTCTTGACTAACAATTCCATGTCATGCTTGGCAGGCTTATCCGATATTCCTTTCGCAGCGCTGGCTAGAGCATCGATAACCTGACCAAATTCCTGCATGGTTTGACGTAATCCATCGAGAAAATCTGTACTAATATCTTTGACACCTTTGTCAGTACCTATTGCGTTTGTCATTGCATCTATTTGATCTTGGATCGTATCGCCTAATCCGCTCATGTCAAAACCACCTTTTTCAAGAGCTTCAAATTGAGCCTTAACGTCTTCGGGGTCAATTTTAACTTGATGTTTTTTGGGCAAGCTTCCTGCATCCAATCTGGCTTTCTTTTGAGCTTCTTCAAATTCCGGATCCAAAGGAGTAGCTTCACCAGCCCGACCGTCGCCATGGACCGCCAAATTATAAAATATCCGATAAGCCGCATTGTTGGAATTATATCTTTGTCTGTGTTCCTCTTCTGATTTATTAGTGTTAATTTCTTTAGCAATCTCTTCCTCTGATTTCCCATCGGTCTTCAGTTTGGCCTTTATTTTTTCTGCCTCATCCTCTTCAACGGCCACTTTTTTGTGCCGATAGACCAGATTACCATTTCTATACATATGGGAGTCCTGTAAATCAACCGAAGCCCCCAACATACCCAGCACTTCTTCAGCTACTCTTACCTGGAAGTGGTGAGCGTCTCGGGCATCCTGTTCAGTTATCTTACCGGAATACCACCGTCTCAAAAAGGGCGTCATTTTGGCAAAATCAGATGACATTGAAAAGCGGCCGCTCTGTGAGCCAATTTTACCGGTAGCCATAGTTAGAGGTGCCATACCCGATTTAACCTGGCGGGAATTTCTCTTATTGGCTTCCCTGATATTTTCGTAACCCATTTCGTCATAATCCATCAGAAAGTCGAAACCTTCTTTAGCATCACGGCGGGCTACGGCCTGTTCCCAATGACCGACATTACGAGCGGCTTCGGAAGCCTCGGACAATGTGCGCAGCATGCCTCTATCCCGGCTATTGGCTTTTCTGGCATTGGTTCGGGAAGTTTTCCTGGCTTCGGCTTTTAATGGGGCAACGGTTTTTCTATCTTCGTCGCTCAAATCATCCCAATCAGTATGTAAATATCTCTTAAACGTGGCGCTACCTTTATTATCTCCCAGTTTATCTTTCAATGAATTCTCCAGAATTGAAATCGGGTCAAATTTCCCCCTATTTAAATCCAGCATATCCATGAAATATCTTCTCAAGGATATATCATTGATATCAACCACCAGTTCTTTTCCAATCTTCTCTTCAATTTTTTTCTGGACATCCATCAATCCATTGTATTTTTCGACTTTGTTTATCTCATTGCCATCAGCATCTTTCAATCTGTCGCCTGCTCCATCCACAAAGAATCCCTCTTTATCTTGGATCACTATATCTCCGTTCGTTTTGAAAAAATTTCCGTCATCGTCGTGCACATATTCATCTTGCGTATATTCTATGCCTAATTCATCCAGTTTTTCCTTGCCATAGTATCCGGACACAATAGTGCCGGCCAGTCCGTCATCTCCATTGCCCTCGGCAATCGTTTTCATCATGCTAGCCATTAATTCGAAATCATTAGCTTGCCCCCCTCCGGCCATTTTGGCCCTAAGCATCATTTCTACATTTCTTTCTTTGCTGGCCGTAGAATCACCAGCTTCTTTGCGGCGTTCAGCCATGATCTCTTGTTTGACTTCCGACTCTGCCATTTCGCCATACCGGACAGCTGCTTTTCGGTTATGCTTCATAAAGGCATCCATATTTTGAGCTCCCCATCCACTGGCGACTTTCTGTTTCCGGGCATGCACTCGATCGCCTCTTTCAGCTACCCCATGCCAAAAAGGACGAGTGGCCAATCTTGTCACCTTGTTTTCCATCATCTTACCTTCGATCGCTCTGGCTCCTCGCCCCAGCCCCTTTCTGGCAAGTTTCAGTGGAGCCAAAGAAGCCGCTGATGCTTTGCCGATCATGCCGATTGCTTTGCCGGCCAATTGAGAACCGATTACCCCTGACTGCTGAGCCAAAGTTAGGGAAAAGACCAGCAAAACTATGGTTATACCGTAGCTTAAGAAATTGCCGGTTTCGGTAATCTTGGTTACGGCAAAAGCACGATCCTCTGTATCATCTATGATAGTGACATCAGTAACTGCTTGGTCTCCGATTATTGAATTGGAGGGATTTCCCTTTGTTTGATGGATTATCATCACGGTCAACCACAGGAAAAAAGCTAAAACCGGCCCGATCACCAGGTATTGACCGAACATCTTCCACCATTGTTGAGTGTATTTATTGCCGCCAGGGAAAGTAGATGCCAAATAAGCAATTGGTGAAATTATCACCAGCAGCCAAAGCATAATAATTCTAACCAGAAGGATAACAAACAAAACTAACAGCACCAAAAACATGATCACAATCATGATGATTCCCAAAATCACTGCGGCCAAAGTGCCAAAAGAAGCCGCATCGCTAGGCGGATCCCCAACTTTCCAGTCCATCAACTTATCAAAACCACCGGAGGCAAAAAGACTAACAGCAATCACTTCTTTGTACGCTGTAACAAAAGTCAGCATTATCACCTGGGACATATCAATAAAAAAGCCGGCAATCAACTTGGAAAAGTTGATCAATACCACCATGATTATAAATTTACCCAACAAAGTTCTGTAAGAATAGGATTGAATCCCCAGGATAGTGCTAACGGCGATGGTCAACAGAACAATAATAAACAGCATATTACAGACATCCCTGACCAAAGCCCAACCAACCATCACGGCCTCGTTTTCGATAAACCCGTTGTAATTAGATACAATGATGATTAATTCAATCATCAACCGGCACAGATTGCCAAACAACCAAAATACCGTATAAAATATTGCGGTTAAAACATTGGCGATGAAATCAGCAGCAGCTGAAGCATTGGCTACTTGGGGGTACAATAGGCCCAGGGCGATCACAACCAAAATCATCAACAGGGAAATCTGCAGTTTTCTTGATGATTTGACTAGTTGTCCTAAACGGATTACTTTTTCCATTTAATTTTATTGACTAAGACAACGATTTGCTAATTAAGGACAGGCGCCGGATGGATAAACACGAATTTCTCCCGGATAGGTTCGAGTAGCCGCTTTGTCCCAATTATCTTTTATTGACACTATAATATGCCATTCGTCATATATCTCGGGGCCATCACCCACATAGGTGTAGCGCCAGCGGACAACATGGGGATAGTCTGGGTCATCTTTGGGTTTAATGCCAGGGTCTTCGGTTTTATCATAACGCCATTGCCCAAAATCAACACCATGGCCAATCAGAGGCAACTGTTCTGGATCAACTGATGAATTGAATTTAACCTCTACAGTACCAGAAACGCATATTTCCACATCTAGACTTTCTGAACCATTGACCAGGAACTTGTCTATTACCGGGGGATTATAGCAATAGTCAGTATCGAAAGGGCCGTCATATACGTCTCTGCCTGCACCATCACAGTCAGGCATGTTCATAAATTCGTTGACCCACTGGTAGATAAAGGAAACGTCTGAAACGTAGGTATTTCCTATTATTGGCTCATCTTGGCATTCCGCGTCATTGTTACAGGTATCCCCATCACTAGCTCCCCCGCGGCAGGTACGGGCTCGGCAAGTTTCAAACCATAGACAATCATCTGAATCTACACAATCATTTTCCATATAATTACATTCGCCTAAACATAAACCCATAATCGGGGCAGCGCATTCGTCATCGTCATCACAGTGTTTATAATGTAGCTTATCGCAGGCGCCTACCATGGCATCGCAGCTGTCAGGATCTCCGCAAGGATCAACGCACTCGCCAGGATCAGTAAACTGAAGACAACAGTCATGATCACGGCTACACTGGTGTTCCACTTCGACTTCTGGACCTGCACATTTACCCCAGGAGCCAGACATACATACATCAGGAGAGGAGCAATAACCATTTTCTAAAGTATCGGGGTTAATTCCGCAATTCTCAATATCTTCGCCGTTAGGAACGGGGCAGGGCATGCCTTCCAGGTCTGGATCTCCTTTATAGCAAACGCCGTTAAAATTGGTACAGGTAGACACGGCTCCGTAACAATCAACATCTGAATCACAATTCTCCAAAACGTGCACACCGCCCTGCTGGTAATTGTTTGGGTCGATAGGATCGTCAACCGCCGCACAGACAAAATTACTAAGACAAGTCCCGTTATTTACAATACAATCATTACTATCTTCGCATAAAGTTTCTAGATCATCTTGACATTTGCCTTCAGGATCAAGACAAGGACCCACACTGTACAAACAATCGCCATCTCCGTTACAAGGGATAGGATCTCCTACACAAATGTTATTTTGACATTCACCCGCTACACAAGGATTATCGTCGTCACAAAAGACTGGGTCTACTGAACAGAATTCACTACGACATTCTCCAATAATTTGCTCCAAACTATTTTCCATCTCTTCACAATTGGTCGGTTCATCACAACTGGCATATACATCTTCACAGGTATCCGGATCAACACAATCAGCCGGAACGGCACACCAAGTATCGGGAAGGCTCGCTCCACCTATACAAACCCGATTAAAGGCACAATTATGATGGTCACAATCATCATCAATCAAACAATATTCGCCGGCATCATCTCCTCCGCCTACGCAAATTTTGCCGGGCGCGTCACAGCGGGCTTCGGTCTGACAGGCAGCAATACCGGATAAACAGCCGCAAGAAATAGCCGGATTGTCTTCACAGTGATAAAAGGCACCACAAATATCACCGATCGGACAAGCCAAATCACCGCAGGCCTCGTGATAATCAGCCGCCGCTCCATCAGTGCACCACTGGCTAGTCTGACAAGTACCGGTACCCGTTGGGCAGCCGCTGCATGACTTCATAAACGGGTTAAAATTATCATCATCAAACGGATCTATATAAGCTCCATCTCCATGATGTCCACCAACAGGATTCCATACTGCGTGATCTGGCGTTGAGATCCAACAAACCGAATCTGAACATTTGCCCTGTTCAAATTGGCAAAGCTTTTGTGATTGACCGCCACTATCATTGGCACAACCTAGGTAATCGAGCTCATCGCCTCCTCCTATCCAACATTGCCAAAAATTACCCGTGCCGGAACATATTGGTTCACTCCAAACCCAGGAGCTAAACGGCTTGACAAACAGCCTTCTCAATCTTTCCATTCCGCCGCGCTCCTCCGCGTTCCAGGATTCATTGTCATAATAATTTTCTGTCTCATAAGCCGCATTGCCGCAAGCCGAGCTGGCCCGGCAGGTGTAGGGACTGCCTGCCCTGGCTTCGCCAGTGGCCAGATCCTTGACATAAAGTGGTTCATTGATACTTTCATCATAGGCAGTGAAGCATCCTCCGCCCGGGATGTTCAGACCTTCGTCAGGACAGTCAAAATCTAATCCTTGATTATTGGTATTCCATTCTCCCGGATCGTATTCTTTAAGCAATGGCGGAGCCAGCGAGCCAAAAGGAGAGAGATCTGAATATAAACCAAAATCCACCAAGGGTTCGACAGTATATTCGTACTCGCCGTTTATCCTCCGCACCCAAGCCCAATTAGCGGCGTCGGAATCCACAACTTTGACTACTACTTCACAGCGTTTACCAACAATCTCAACTAAATTATCTTCTTTATCCAATGGTCTGGGTGAAGTATAGGGCACCCAATAGCCCTTGTCATATCTGTCATCCCAAGAAATGCCATAAGGCAAACACCAGACATTTCTCCGATCATAACTGTGAGCTCCGCATTTCCAACAACAATTGCAGTTATCGCCGTGAGATTCTGAGTACTTCCAGTAACCGGCCGGGCATCTTACTTTGCAATAATTGCAGGTTTTTCTTTTGTAATAAGGCCTTCGGTATTCCCACATTCCCATCTGGGCACAGAAATACAACGGCGTCCGGCCCAGATAGCCGTACATCTCTTCTGAACCAAAGATGTTGGCTTCGCCGGCAATCAGATCAACCGGCCACCACTGCATACACAAACTGGGATTCCTGGGGTCTTTTTCCACACAGTAACCTTTCCAACCGGTGTATCTTCGGTTATTGCTTGGTTCAAAATAATTGCAGGCCAGAGAATCTTCCCGGGGGTACATCCGGCAGGTTCTCTCAACGAACTGGGGATCCGATTCCTGGTAGTCTTCCATGCTAGCAAAATCTCCGGTATAATCGAGGTTACTGGGCCAGTCACTGTGTTTTTCCAAAACGGACTGCATGGCAATATCATCCAGTGAGAAATAAACCATGCCGCCTTCGTAATTAGCCAGGATATTTAAATAGATAGTCCCACATTCTCCGCCTCCACAATTGAGGGATTTAAAATCAATAGTGTATTCGGCCCAAGCTCCGTTCAGGATGATGGATTGAACATTACTGGTAATGTCAGCATTATCAGCTATGCCAATACTTACGTCTACAGACAAATCGTTAATTTGTGCCCTGGCCCAGAAATGGACAATGGCCCGATCACCTTCTTGGGCAAATGCCCCCAAAGGAGTAGTTACTCCCTGTTGGGGAGAAGGGGTCGACACTTGCAAATACTTATCATCAAGGTCGATATCGATAATTTCCAAAGTGACGTCTGGACCGTAGGCTTCAAACGGCTCAGGGGCCCCGGTTTCGAAATCGCCGTTTCTAATCTCCGCCGAGATTCCCACCTCCGGCATGGCAGCATAGGGATAATAGCCAGGTATTACGAGATTATAACCCCCGGCCGGTTCTTCTTCCCACCGGGCGCCAGCCACGGCTAATCCAGACATATTTTGAATCTGGCTGATTTCATCAGGTGAATCAGCTGTAACGTCAGAAATATAGCAGACGTAACCAGAGTAACAATCATAGCCCCCGGAACAACTCTTTTGTGGTTCATACGGTACTCCCGAATCTTCATCAACACAAATACCCAAATCCAGTATATTTTTACATTCGCCCGCCTCATCTAGTTGGTTACAAAGTCCTGTCAAAAAACAAAGCTGTTCTTTTTCTCCGTTAGGCATATTGACTTCCCAGCTGCCCCGGCAATATATCCACTCACTGCAGGTTCGGTCCGGCCTTACTTTTAATATGGTATTAGCCTGGCAAGCAGCCGGATCTCCTGCGCAACATTCGTCTCTAACCGCACAAAGGTTGGCTGAATTACCATCTTCATCTATACCAGCGCGATCAATGGAACAACGGGTACATGCATCCGGGGCAAAAGGTTGAGTGCTTTCTTCAGCCGGCTTGATATTCATCCTTTGATTGCTGATTTCGGCAAAAGAAATACAGGAATTGTCGATATCAATGATTCCGTTGCAGGATGCTCGGTCGACTGTATTGGACAAATAATAGTATGGTTGACAACCCGGTTTGCCGTCTCCGTCAAACTGACAATCAGCATCTACAGGTATGGGTTCACCAAGAAGATCATCGTAGCGCAAGGGACAATGCACTTCACAACCAATATCCGGTTTTTTCGGGTCAAAATAAAGGGGGTCGCGATACTCAGTACAAGTGCTTTGATCATTGGGGCAAGTCTTGGCATAACAAGGATAACATTCACCAGCCGGGCTGATCTTCAAACACCAGCGTCTTGCCACATTCTGACAGGTGATAGCTGGATCTACATCACAATCCGCATCCTCATTGCAGACTTCTCCATCATCAGAACACTGGCCTAACACCCGATAATGACACAAATCAGGACCGGGAGTTACATCGATCTGATCATCATTGAATGGATTATCATCCATGGTGTCATAAACATCTTGCTGAATATCGTCCGCGTCTATATAAGAATTACAAGCCTTAATGGTACCAGCTTTGAACCAACCATCTTTCAGTATTCCGTCCACGTTGACTGATTTCCGATATTCACAGGTCATGTTGCCAGGATCCTTGAAATAGTAGATTGATTGATCATCCTCCGAAGTAAAAACATCACAGAACAACTCGTGTTCTCGGCAAAGAATTTCTTCGTAGCGATCCGGGTCATCCTTGTAGTAAAAAGATTGGAAACGGCTAACTGCCATGTCGCTGTCAATAGTCGGTAAACCCATTATACTACAACCTTTGTTCGCTGCATTACAATAATCAGCTTTGTTATTTACCCGATAGACCGTTTGGTCTGCTTTGACAATTACTTCATCTTCCGTATCTTCATAAAAAATCTCTTGGAAAGGATTGGTAGAATTTCTGGTGTCAATCAAAGCTTCACAGCCAATTGCCTCTTCCCGGCAAAGTTTATTGAACGACTTTAGATAATGGGTTTTATCCGCCAAATCATAATATTCATCACAATTTACCTGGTCACAAACTGTATACGAGTCCTTGATTACATATAGACTAGAAGGATTTTCCGTTAACACCACATTATCCAGAAAGAAATTACCATTGGGGACAAATTTAAGCACTTCCGTACCATCCACTATGCCACCGGCCGGATTATAGACTAGCGGACCGGCTGTATATTTATGCCATCCCCCTGTTTCAAAAGATATCGGACTGCCTGGAAAAACAGTAAACGGTACAGAACCAGCCGCTCTCTCTATACCCACCTGAACAGAACTAGCCCCGGCACCAGCCTTGGCCCAAAAAGTCACCAAATAAGTCATGCCGATATTAACATCAACCGGATGGGAGGTGAAGGCGGGTACTTCCAAGGAATGACCGCCAGCCCAGATCGAGGCCGAACTCAGCGTACCGCTGGTCCATTCCCCGATATTACCTCCTTCAAAGTCTTCATCAATCAGGATTCTCAAATTAGAACCGGTTGAACCTTTATACTCCCGACAGCCGCTGGCACTGGCCGGACAGGCTCTATTCTGGGAAGGAATAGCCGGGTATATTAAATCATCAATTGTATTGCGCAGGGGATGGCAGTCATCCGAACACATAATAGTTTCTGACATCCGGCGGTAATACTTAACGCCAGCCGCGTCATAAAACTCCCGGCAATCCGGATCCGTGCCAAAATCAGCCGTACAATCTCTATCGGGGCTTAAACCATCATTACAATCAATTACGTCAGGATAAGGAAATGGAGGAGGTGGGACATCATGACCATACCAGACTCTAGTACACGGTGATCCATCCAGATCACTGATATGCAAAGAATGTATCTTGATTTGATAGCCGGTTTCGTCTGAACCTTCCCAGGTATAATAAGTATTACAATCATTTACTTCCTCAGCTTCTTCAGCCTCAGGTAAAGCGCATAATCTCAAATTAACGTAATACTCTCGACCCTCCCCGCCTTCAGCCACTGCATCTAGATTAGTGTATTCTTCACAACCAACATATTGAGCTTGACAGCTGTTTCCGGAATCCGTAATAAAATTAACAAAACTACCAAGTCTCAATAGAAAATTTGGGTCTGGTGCCGGAGCAGTTAAAGCTTCTTCGTGAAAAGACCGGCAACCGACCTGATTAGCATCACACTGGTCACAATCTATTGCTGATGGATCACAGGAACCAGGAGGGGTAATAATAGCCGGAACATTCTCACCGCCACTTTTGGGAGTATATAGGTTACAATCCGCTTCATCGCTAATACAAGCCAACCTTTCTCTATTCATATACATCTGATTGGTGGTGCCATAATTCTTATACTCGGTGGGTACGGGACCCAGTTCCAGCTGGGCAGCATCAATCACTACCGGGCAGGGAATCGGTGAGCCTGAGTCAAGAATTACTTTAGGCAATACATAAAAGCCCGTATTGGGAATAGTATAAGTCCAAATATATCTTTCCCATTCAGTAGTAATCGGCAAGGTGGTTGATTCTCCGGGATCATCGATATCCAAATCATTGCCGCTAATGCCAAATTTCAAACTACAATCATCTCCCTCTACTTTGGCATAAAAGGAAAAAGTAAATGTCTTTCCTTGAGGCAACCCGTAGTTTATTCCTACGGGCCTTAGGTGGTGTGTGTGATGGTCTGGGTCAAAACGAAGAGCGGTATTACCATGATAAGGATCTACTTTGGCATAAAGATTACCAGGAGTTTGCCAGGCAGGAAAATCATCTGGACCGGGATCAACTGCACAACCATCCACAGGACAGGTGAAAATTTCAAAAGAACCGTTGGACAGCAAATTAGTACCTTCTACAATTCTAATATATTCATCACAACCTTCATCCTGAGCGTCACAAGTGGCAATTGATCCGTTAAATTTACTTTTACTATTATCTAGATT
>JAIWBS010000086.1:0-15876 GCA_048633705.1 Pirellulales bacterium | reverse complement strand
TCGGCTTATGCTGCTTTAGAAAATCCTTTAGGAGATGAAGATATGACCGTTGGTGATCTGTTCCTGCGTATTGTCAGGGCTTTTATCGGTTTGATTGGCGTCATTGCTACCGCTTACTTTATCTATGGCGGAATGGTATTAATGACCTCAGCTGGTAATTCGGAAAAGGTCCAGAAAGGCAAAAACGTAATTGTTTATGCCATTGTTGGAATGGTCTTGACTTTCACCAGCTGGCAAATTATGATGTTCATAATTGAAACACTAGAAAATTCAACCTAAAAATACTTTTTAGCAATGAAAAAACTATTAAATAGAAAGATTTTCAAAGTTGGGCTTTACTGCCTAGTCTTGTTTGGTTTATTCCTGCCCAGTTTAGCAACTGCTTGGGAGTGGGGAGGGGACCGAAACTGGGGAAGAGAAGCCGGCCTACCAGAAGGAGAGTTTGATGTAACGGTTGTAAAAATCGTCCAATGGTTTCTTTCAGCTCTATCCCTTTTTGCAGTATTAATGATTATTATCGGAGGCTACACTTGGATGACAGCTGGTGGTAATGAAGAAAAGATTAAAAAGGCCAAAAGTCTGATTCAGACAACTATCATCGGTCTAGTTATTATTCTCTTCTCTTGGGCTATCTATATCTTTGTGGTAACTACTGTCCTAAATGTCACTTCTGCCGGCTAGGGATAATTTGGGTTGACAAAAAACAATTTTTCCTATATAATAAAGGTGTCCTTTATTAATAAACCTTGAGAAAGGGGGTGAAAACATGAAAAAAATAAGTAAAATTGCTTTTTGGACATTCCTATCCGCTGCTGTTTTGCTACCAACCGTGGCTAATGCCCAGCCGACTATCGATCCAGAACTTGGTACCACTTTGGGTTTAGGTTCAGCTGACCTAAAAGCTACTGTAATCAATATCCTGCAATGGGCTTTGGGTCTCTTGGCCCTAGTCGCTGTGGTCATGATTATTGCCGGTGGATTTATGTGGATGACAGCTGGGGGTAATGAAGAAAAAATTGAAAAAGCCAAAAAGCTTATCTCAGCCGCTGTAATCGGATTAATCATCGTCTTATTAGCTTGGGCTATCGTTATCTTCGTTGTCGGAGTTACTGGTAACGTTACAGGTTAAAGCTATTAGTATATCGTTTCACATTTCTACAACCCCCCGCTTTAAGCGGGGGGTTGTTTTATAAATAACTTTTTTTTGATAAAATAGGATTATGACCGGTCCAACCAAAAAATACACCAGGTGGTTAATCGGCCTGATTATCTTTTACTTGGTAGCCTTCTCTCTTTTCTCTGTTTGGAAATACAACAACTTCTACTACAACGCCCTTGATCTGGGCATTTTCAACCAGGTCTTTTTTAACTCGGCTCAAGGTCGACTTTTTGACTTTACTATTCATCCTCATTCTTATTTGGGAGACCACTTGGGTTTCATCCTCGTTTTACTGCTGCCCATTTACTGGCTTTGGCAAAATCCCATTACTTTGTTAATTCTTCAAACATTTTTTATTGGAATTACCGCTTGGCCCATTTTCTTAATCGCTAAAAAATGGCTCCAGCCAAAATGGGCCTTGTTAATTAGCGGACTTTTCTTACTCAGTCATTTCACTCACAGTATAAACTTATTTGAATTTCATTTAATCAGTTTGGCTTTGCCCATTTTATTTTTTCTCTTTTATTTTTATCTAACCAACAAATTTACCCCGTTCGTAATTTTTACTTTATTGGGTCTAGCCGTTCGAGAAGACGTTGCTTTGATTTTTATTGCTTTCGCAATTTTGGCTTTGGTGGAAAAAAGGAAATTAAAATGGAAATTGTTTCCTTCAATTGCAGGTTTAATCTGGATTTTTCTTAGTTACCAACTAACTACCTATTTTACCGGTTACTCCTCTTACAAATTTTTGGCCTATTTTGCCTGGTTGGGTGATACTCCCGGCCAAATGCTAATCAATTTTTTTGCTAATCCCCTTACCACCCTGGCTCACCTTGGCTCTCCGGGCAACATCATATTAATAATCGGGTTGTTTTTGCCCTTTCTGTTCATTCCTTTGATTAAAGCTAAGTATTTAATCCTATCATTACCCCATCTTTTGATATTCATATTAGCCGGATTTAATAAACCGTCTAATTTGTCCACTCACTATTTAGTTTTTCTGACTTTTGGTTTCTGGTTGGCTTTTATAGCCAGTCTTCCCTATTTAGCCAAGTCCAAATTTGTCTTTTGGCGAATTTTGGGAGAAGAAAAAATTCTCTTAACCACCGTTTTATTGGCTACTACAATCTATTCGGCTGTTTTCTTCGGGCCAGCCTGGAGTATGATCAGCAAGATTGCCCAAAATCCCGATAAAGCTAAAATTGATGTTCAGCGTCAGCTGATAAACGATATCAGCCAAGACTCTTCTCTGCTGGCCAGTTATAATACAATTACTAATTTGTCCGGTCGGCCCAATCTGTATCTAAACCGTTATCTCTTTTTAAATAAACAGCAATACAGCGACCAGGCCTTTCCCCAGCCCGATAACGTTGATGTTGCTTTTTTTGACTCCCGGGACTTTTTAATTTATCAACTGCAATATTCGGATAATGATAACTATGCCGGGGGCCATCAAAGAATCAGGGATTTCTTGACTAAACAAAACCTAACCCCCTCAGAAATTTTGGACAGTTTTATTGTTTTTAAAAAAAACAGTAACTCAACCAAACACCCCTACCAAATTTTAGATATCAGTGAACAAATCGTCCAAAAAACGGAAATTAATATCGGCAATAAAATTAAACTGCTCAGTTTCGAAATTAATCAACCGGTCGATGATATTTTACCGGTTTCCTTTTATTGGCAGGCTCCCCAAACAATAGAAGATGAATATGATATATTTGTTGAATATTTGGATGCGGATAAAAAAATTATTGGCAATAAACTTTATGCCATGGCTTATGGATTTCTTCCCACCAAAGACTGGCCTGCTCAATCAGTTATCCAAACTAACTACTGGTGGCAATTGCCGGCTGATCAGCCAAACGATATAAAATTTATCACCATTAGTTTAGTTACTTTTGAAGCCCATTTTGGCCAATCGGATATCCTTTCAGGGGAAATAAAAGACCTAACCATCGACAGGTTAGCGCCTCAAATTACTTTCTCTATTTCAACTGGTAAACTAGAAAGTTATCGTTAGAATAAACCAACTCGACCTGATTACTCTGCTCTAAAAAGTCATCATCAATTTTAGTTAAGACTACCAGATCAATCATATTGGATCGCAAAAAATCTGTTTTTTCTTCAACTGGGCCGGGCTGATAAAACCACTCGGCCTTGGCTCTTTTAGTTGAAAAATCAACTGTTTCTATCTCGTGTCCCCAATAAACTGTCCGGGCACTATAACCAGGGATAAAATTATTGTATGGATACTGGGCCAGGATAATCGCTTCTCTATCGGTTTCCCCAAGCCAGTCATAAAGAGCAATAGCTGATTTATCTTGATATAAATAGGCAGATTCCTTGACTGCGTATTTTGTAAAACTCTTTGCTACCACTAAAATATTGGAAAAGCCCAGAAAAATGATAAAGGCAAAAATCCAAGTTATCCGATTATCAATTATCAGCCGAATAACATTTTTGCTATCCAGCCTGATTGCTTTTTGGTATAAAAAACAGAGGCCCAGGGCAGCCAAATAAGCTAAGGGTAAATGCAAGCCCTCTGATAATCTCCTTTGAAAAAACAGCGGCGACCAAAGTAAACAAAACTGGATCGAAAACCAGATAAAAGGAAATAGATATTTTTGGTCTGTTCTTTTTCTGTTAACATATAGGTTAACTAAAAAAAGGACGATTAAAAAACCATAAGAGAAAAAAATCATCCACCAGGCTGGGGTCAAGTTTATATTTTGCTCTGATTTGAGACGAAAAACAGGATTATTCCCAAACAAAAACAGATAATAGGCTATAGCGGGCAGGGTCAAAACAAAAACAACAACAATATTCATTAATACTTTGCTAAATATTTTTCTGGCGATTATGGCTTTGACAAACCAATAAACTACCAAAACCCCAAAAACCACCGTTGCCATAAAGGGGTGGATTAGAATTAACAAAAGACAGCTTAGGCCAGACCAGATTGCATAGCTAAATTTTCCTTTATCGTTGGCCACCAGAAAAAACAGAAAAGTCAGCACTAAGAGAATCTGGGAAAAAATAAACAAGGGGTTATGAAAAAGAGTGATAAAAGTATTTGATTCCGGCACCCATAAATCCATAGGTAGATGATAATAACCACCGTCCCTAAAATAATGTTGCATGAACCAATGTTTAAAAAAGGCGCTAATACCTGAAGAAAAACTAATTATTAGAAGCGCCATCTTTCTAATTTTTTTTTGGTTGTTTAAATAAGCTATCAATAAATAAACTATCGAGACAAAAACAGGAATGAGTAGAATTTTCAATAAATGAAAAACAACGGCACCAGATAGAGAAAAGAGTGAGCCGATTACCCCTCCCAACAACCATAAGGGATTAAATAGGAATCCGGCTTGACTCTCTGATGTATATAAATCTTTTAGCAGTATCTGGCCACTTTTTGCTTGTTCGATATAGGAATAGTAAACCGAAATATCGCCGGGAGTTAGAAAATTAACCCCGGTAGAAACACTGCCCTCTGGTTTTACTATTAATCCGAATATACTTGGAGCCAAGACTAACACTACCAAAACTACAATAATCAGAAGAACGAACTGCCGTTCCTTTTTATCAATTGATTGAAGAATTTCTCTCATAGCTAGGAAAGAATAACTAAATGTCTTATAATTAATTATGAAGGGTTACTTATGTTAAAAGATAAATACAATTCCATTATTTTTATTTTCGCTTTATTGTTGATCGGCGTATCGTTTTGCCTTTTTTATCTATTAAGCCAGTATCAGACAGTTTATGACTTTATTGAGAACTACCAGGCCATGTTCAGTCTTGTTTCGTTTCTGTCAATTGCTTTTGTTTTCTATCTCTGGGTCTTTCTTAGGCTCAAACCTTACTTACAAAAAATGAGTTGGAAGCCTATTGTCTTCGGGGCGATTATTCTCTGTTTGATTTTAGCCTGGCAACCGCTTTTTAATTCCAGTGACTTTCACCAATATATCCTGCAGGCTAGAATTCATACTCATTACGGGGAAAACTCTTATACTAGCCCACCTGTACTTTTTCAAGGTGATCTGGAATTTTGTCAATCTATCTGTACGGGCGTGTGGCATAACACTACCAACATGTATGGCCCTCTTTGGTTATATTTTACACTAATTCCCAGCTATCTAGCTAATGGCCATTTTTTCACTAACTATCTTTTACTAAAAATCTTTCTGGTGGTTATCTTTTTAATTTCCGGCTGGCTGATTTATCAGATTCTCAAATCAGCTAAACCTCAATTGAAAAATCTCGGTCTCTATTTATTTCTGCTAAGCCCACTGATCATTTTCGAAGTTGCCGCTGATGGCCATAACGATATTATGGTCATTTTCTTGATCCTTCTTCATTTCTTTTTGTTGGTGAAGAAAAAAAGAATTCTGTCTTTTATTATTCTGCTTTTTTGTTGCTTGATTAAATTCGTAACCCTGCCAATGTTAGTCTTGTTTTTGATATTTTACTTTAAAACGGAAACCGGTAATAAAAAACTGAAACTGGCCGGTCTTATTCTGCTTGGGGCAACCTTGCTATTCCTTATGTACCTGCCAATTTGGGAGGGGCTTCCCACCCTTAACGGTTTATGGCAGCAATCAGGAATCACCAGTTTATACCAATTATCCCCTCTGGTTGTTATCTTCTTTGCCTTAACCAAATTTTCTGGCATTAGCGATCCAATGTTCTGGGCCAAGATACTATCAACCGTCGCTTTTCTTGTCTTTTTTATGATTATCGCTATCAAGCTTTGCCGTAGCCGCAATCTTAAAAAGGATTATCTGGATGCCTCCTTCTGGTCTTTGCTGCTCTTAATCCTGTTTATGTCTACCGTTAACCGGCCTTGGTATATTGTGTGGATTTTACCCCTTTTGATCATAAAGGGGCGCTTTTATTGGTTTATTGTTTTCAGCTACTTCGGAATACTGGCAAAAATGTTCTCGACTACTTTTATCTTACTAATCTTATTTTTCATCATAATCGCTTACTTCTGGAAAAACTCTAACTCTTTTCAAACTTTTAAAGAAAAGCTTTTTGCTTTCGATTAAATATCTTACTGTCAGGTAAATGTTCTTTTTTGTTTTTTATTTTTTTTATCAAAATATATATCAACCAAAACAGAATTGTTGACCTAATCAGAACAACTAGATCCATCGGCCAAAACCAAAGCAATTTGCTGTCATATAACAGGGGAAATTGAATATAGTTTATTAAATCCAGAGCGATAATCAACCATAATTCCTTTTTAGTATCTATTTGCAGTAATAAAACAGGAGTCAACCATAACAACCATTGATTGGAATAAATTTTGGAAAAAGCAATAAAAAAGGCAATCAACAAACTAAACCAAACAACTAGCAGGCGGGGGTCAGCTAATTTATCTTTGATTTTTTGTGAACCATAGAAAAAATACTGAACGCCCAGATAAAACAAAGGGGTAAACTGGCCAAGAAAAATTAGACCCAAGAGAAGATTATTGGTGATAAAATTGTCAAATAAGGGTGTGTAAAGATAGATGAGAAAAAATAAACTTCCTACTTCGATCCCACGGTTTAGATGAAAAGCATAAGGAAAGAAGGTGTCTTGACCGAATAAAAACACGCTCAGGCCAAAGATAGCGATAAAAATAACCCCAAATAGAATTAAGCCTTTTTTTATAAGCTTTTTATAGTTTTTCTCTTTCACATAAATATATAAAATCAGAACCGGTAAAAGAATCAAGGCATACCATTTGACAAAAAAACTGATGGTTAACAATAAAAAAGCCAACTGGTATCTTTTTTTCAAAGTAAAATATAATACCAGCTGAACTAACAGGGCAGGCAAAATATCAAAGCGATTAAGAGTAAAATATATTAGGCTGGGCAACAATAACAGCCAGATGTAATGAATACTTCTCTTAAAATATTTCAATAGCTTTAGGGTAATATAAACTAAAGCCAAATAACAAATTAAATTACTAACTAACAAGGTTTTTTGGAACTGATCAAAATTATTAGCCAGCAAATTGGGCCAGGCCACATATAAAGCGGCAAATTGCGGATACTCGATTTTAACGTCTTTGTAGGGTAGTAATCCCTCTTCTAACCAACTGGCTCTATCGAAATAAACTCCATATTCAACATTGTCTTTTATTAACCTGGCTCCATACCTAAAATAGTTGTAAAGATTATGTCCGTGCCAAAAATCAGAAGAGGAATAAACAAATAAAAAACAAAAACCGATTGATAAAAAAACAAAAATGGTCAGAATAATTTTTTGCTGTTTATTCATTACAATACCTTATAGATTTTCGCCTGGTTATCTTCATATACCAACTGAAAATTACCATCACTGCTGATATTTTGATCCATACTATGATGATCCTTTTCTAAAAAAACATAATCAGCCATTAAGTCTCCCCTAATTATCCGATATAAATTATCTTTTTGTTCGCCGGTTGTGATATTAACCCATTTCCAATATAAATCTTTATTATATTGGTACATAAAAGTGGCATCCAAACCGACAATATAATAATTATGATGATTGTGGTAAAACAGAACAGGAAACTCATCCCAGTCACTGTGCAATACCAATGAGCGTTTTTCGGTATTTTCCTTTAACCAAGCTGAAGCCTCTGCAAACTTGGTAGATGATATTCCGCCATCTAAGCTTCTCTTATTGGACCTGATATCCCTAAAAACCAAATAGGGCATCACTACCAATATATAAATAAAAACAACCACCACTAAAAACTTTTTACTACGATATAATTCTTTTAACGAACTGACAATTTGCTTAATATCTTTATGAATCAATGAGCGGCTAATAACAACTGCCCCGAACAAAATAGCGAAGGGAACATAGTACTCTACATAACGTCTTGATTTCAAAGTTAATAAGAAAAAAAATAAAAATAATATAAACAAAGTAAGAGAAACTCTCTTCTGTTTTTTTATTTTGATGATAAACAAGACTAAAGCCAAGACCAAAACCAAGCTGACAAAAATGGTATTGGGGATTAACTCAGAAAAACGGTAAGGATACCATTCGCCACCCACCCCGATAACATCCTGATAATTAATAATACCAATCTGGACTAATTGATGCCAGTAAAATTTCAGATTTTGAGGAAAAAAGGGATTAATGATAATTCCAACTATCACACCCGACAATGACCACAAAAACAGTTTAACGTCTTTATCTTTGAAAAAGTTCTTAAAATAATTCTTGGGCTGATGAGTCAGGATAAAACTGATTAAGCAATAGAGTCCGGTGAATACTAAAATTAGCAAAAAGCCTCCGTAAGACCAGACATAAAGCCATGATAAAACAAACAAGGATTTGTAACGATAGCTAAAAATTAAATAAAGGCCAATTATCAAAAAAATCAGGGAAAGAACCGGTGCCTTTAATAAGCTAATTCGAAAAACAAATGGATTAACCGCCAATAATAAAAGGGCGTAAACAGGCGCAAACTTAACGTGCAACCGGCGCAATAGCCAATAAAACAGCGTGATTAAAGTGGCTCCTAAAAGGACTGTGTATACTTTACCGCCAACAATCGGATGCAAAAAAGTGACAAAGGGGATCATCAAAACGTGATATAACCAATGCTGATCAGTATAACTACTTCGCAACACCGTATGGTAAAGCCAGGGAAACTCTTCAATTACTCCTTCATCTCTCAAAACAAGGCTCATTTTTATATGATAAAAGGAATCAGGATCGGCAAAAGCTGAATTGTACTGCAAATAAAATAGTAAAATAAAGGCGACCAAAAAAACGATTAAATACCAAAGACGGGAATTGCCTTTAAATGATTTAAACAAAGAAGTTCTCTTCATAATAACTCAATTATAACAAAATTCCGCTCTTAGCGGAAAACAAAAGTTTATCATAAATTCAATACCTATCGCTTTTTAGAATGCTTGGTCAGTTCCTTTTTAAAAAGATCAACCCAAGGAATTGGAGAAGGATCTATTTTATTTAAGACAGCCAAGTAAAAGCTAAGAAAGCTGCCCAGGGTTAGCACCTCAAAAACCTGCTCTAGTGCACTCTGGCTTTGAAGCCGATAATGCTCAAACCGAAATCCGTTTTTCTTCAATATTTTCTGAGTCACTTTATAACGAACTGATATTCTAGGCAGATACTGGGTTGATTCTAGAAATAAAAACCGAAATTGCTGCCTATTGGTTTTGGGATTCAGCAACCCTTCCAAAAAATGATGGTTCATTTCTGGAATAACTAAATGATTGGCATAGTTCTTACTGTTTTCGTTTAGCTGATTAGCTATAGTATGAATATTACCATTTAGAAACTGGGAGCCGACAATCACTGGAACCTTGCCATAAAAATAGGAAGCCAGCTGTTTAGCGGTGTTGTCCTTTTGTTTTATCCGCGCCCCCCACTTCTTACCAAACCGATCCAGCAATTCGCCGACCTGTTTCATGTCTCGATCTGTTATCTTGAGATAACCAGCCTTTTTTAATAAGCCTAAATGGGCAGCCAAAGAATAGGGCAGACCCAAGCGAGGCTGCTTACAATAATTAAATTTGGGATTAAAAATATAGCCGGGATAATCGTGCTTTTTCAAAAAAGAACCCAGGGTTGAACCGGTAGTTATTCCCATTATTTTGGCTTTACGCCAAGCGGCCATCTTTCTGGTGCCAATCGGTTCCTCGGTTGAACCAGAAAAAGAAGAAATTATATACAGAGTATGCCTGTCTAAATACCAGGGTAAAGTATAAGAGTTAATTACTTCAAGAGGCACTCTTAACTGATCTTTAAACAATTCCTTAATGATATGACCAGCCAAACCAGACCCCCCCATACCGTTAATCACAATCTTATCAGCCTTTTTGTAATTCTTGGGAATATCGATTTTCTTTACTTCCTGCCAAGCTTGCTGAGCCTGTAAATTAAAATCTTCAATGGTCTCCAGCATCCGATAGCGATCATATCTCTTTATTCTTTTTGGATCATCTAAAATTGGCATATTTTTCATTTTAAGTATACGTTAACTAACCAACAAAAACAAGTTGATTTTTTGGCAAAAATCTGGTATATTTATTGCACAAAATAGCATTTTTTATTATGTCAGGACACTCTAAATGGTCAAAAATTAAAAGACAAAAAGGAACCGCTGATCAAAAAAGGGGTAATCTTTTTACTAAGCTAGGTAATAACATTACGGTAGCGGCCAGATCCGGGGGCGGTGATCCGGATATGAACTTTAAATTGCGGCTAGCTATGGAAAAAGCTAAAGCGGCTAATATGCCCAATGATAATATGGAGCGGGCCATAAAAAAAGGAACTGGGGAATTATCCGGGGAGCAACTGCAAGAAATGGTTTTTGAGGGCTACGGACCAAGCGGCGTGGCCCTAATCATGGAAGCGGTGGCCAGTAATCGCAATCGAGTAACTTCGGTTATCAGGAATATCTTAACCAAATACGGCGGGAAGTTGGGAGAAAATGGCAGTGTTAATTGGATGTTCAAAAGAAAGGGAGTTATTGGTGTTTCAACCGGAGGAGACAAGGAATCAATTGAGCTAAAGGCAATCGATGCTGGGGCTAATGATATTAGCGAGGAACCGGAAGGAATTGTAATTTATACCAATCCAGAAGAATTAGAGCAAGTAAAAACTAAGTTGGAGAAAAATGATATCAAAACTGATTATGCTGAAATTAGAATGGTAGCAAGTAACAAAGTACATTTACCAGATAAAGATAAAAATAACTTTATAAAACTACAAACCGAACTGGAAGAAAGCGAAGAGATTAACAATTTCTACACTAATGCCGACCTCTGGTAAGATTATTTTGGGCATTGACCCTGGTACGGCCAACACTGGTTTTGGGATTATTAACGAAACAAATAATCAGGTTAACTTTATTGAAGCGGGAGTAATCAAAACTCATAGCAGGCAACCGATCGAACAAAGGTTGAAGATTATCCATCGGCAATTAAACCAATTAATAAAAAAATATAAACCAAAAGTTGTAGCTGTCGAACAATTGTTTTTCTGCCGAAATGTTAAAACAGCCATGAACGTAGGCATGGCTAGAGGAACCATTTTACTGGCATGTGCCCAAAACAATTTACAACTGGTTGAATTCACTCCTCTCCAAGTCAAACAAGCCTTAACTGGTTATGGACAGGCCACCAAAAAACAGATTCAAGTTATGGTTAAAAATAGACTCAAGTTAAAAAAAATCCCCCGGCCTGATGATTTAGCGGACGCTCTGGCCATAGCTATTTGTTGTGCTCAAACTAATAAGTGGAAGTAAAATGACTAAACCACCTAAAAAAATCAAAGACCTAATTGCCCGTTCGAAAGAGGTAATCGCTGATTGTGCTCTAGAAAACGGAGCGATTGTGGCAGCCAATACTGACAAAGAATACACCCCCCGGGAAGCCGGCAACTACCGGGCTGTTTGGCCCAGAGACGCCGCTTATGTTTGTGTGGCTGCCAAATATTTAAACTTACCTATTGTTGAGCCCTATTTAAAATGGTTAACTGAGCGGCCCGAGGACTTCAAAAAAGAAAAGCGGCTTTTCGCTAATTATAGTACCAACGGAAGAATCGGCAGTATGGGTCATGCCTATCAACCTGATCAGATGGGAACCACTCTATGGTCGATCCATCACTATTACCAGGATGATTTAAAGGCAGCCGCCAAATTCAAGGTTCTAATTGAATTATTGGCCGATGGTATTACTGAATCCTGGGGCCAAACATTCTTTATTCCAAATACCGTCGATATCTGGGAAGATAACAATCGACAAACTTCAACCAAAATAGAAAATAATTTCACTTATTCCTTGGCCGCTTGTGCCAGGGGGCTTTTATGTGCTAATGAGATTTTTCCCAACCACGTCTGGAAAGAAACCGCCATGCAAATGCTCAAAGAGATTGACGAAGCCTATCATCCAAAGGAAGGTTACATTTATCGTAACCAAGGTAAAATTTCTGATCCTAATATCGATGCCTCTTTAATCGGCCTGGTTTGGCCTTTTAAAATTTACGAGCCTGATGATGAACGTATGGCCAATACTATCAAAGAAATCGAAAAGAGGCTGGTAAAAAACGGCGGTGTCCACCGCTTCGAACACGACTATTATGACGGCGAAGGAACAGCCTGGGAAGGCGGAGGTGCTTGGCCTATTCTTAATCTCTGGCTAAGTATCTACTGGTCTCTACGACAAAACAAAAATAAGGCCCTCACCTACTATAATTGGGTATTCGATCAGATTGATAAAACAAATGGCTATATTCCTGAACAAGTTTTTGAAGATTTTCGACAAGGGATCTACCCTCTGTCTTGGGCTCACGCCATATTTATCGTGGCTACTAAACATCTAGGATATTTATAAATGCCAAAAACACTCAACATTGTTTCAGTTTCTTCAGAGGTTGACCCTTTTTCCAAGGCCGGAGGATTAGGAGATGTAGCCCGGTCTCTACCCAAAGCCATAAAAAGACTGGGGCAACAACCTATTGTCATTACCCCACTTTATCGAACCGTAGATACAAAAAAACACGGTTTAAATTTAATAATCAATGATGTTGCTCTGGCTATTGATGAAACCACTACTCGGCATTTCGCTGTCTGGCAAGGTTGGTTGATGGAGGGCTTGCCAATTTATTTTATTGACAGTAGGCGTTATTTCTCCGGACAAAAAAGGATTTACGGAGCTCGATTTGAGAACCGGCGTTTTTTCTTTTTTAACTTGGCCGTCTTAGAGTTTCTTAAAACCATAAAATTCTCGCCCGATGTCATTCAATGCCATGACTGGCAAACAGGCTTAATTCCCTATTTTTTAAAAAAAAGATACAATCAGGAACCCCTTTTTAAAAACACAGCTTGTGTATTTACTATTCACAATTTGGCTTTTCAATTCGGCCATAATTGGTGGTCAATCCCTAACAAATTAAAAGACGTGGGGTACTCCAGACTTCCCCGCTTTGCCGAAAAAGAAAAAGTTGAAAGGATAAACTTCGCCAAAAGGGCAATTATCCACGCTGATTTAATCAATACTGTTTCCGAACAATATGCTGAAGAAATACGGACAAAACACTTTGGTCAAGATCTGCATCGTCATCTGCAGAAAAAGACGGATAGGGTCTTTGGTATAATCAATGGTCTTGATTACGATGATTTTAATCCGGCTAAAGACCCCGGTCTCAGAGTAAACTATGATGCCGAACACCCAGGAGGTAAAAATGACAATAAAGCCTATCTGCAAAAAGTATTTAAACTACCGGTCAACCCCAGCATTCCGATTATTGGCATGGCTACCCGGATTTCCGAACAAAAAGGTTTTGATTTGATTATGGATATCATTGATCCCTTAATGCGGCTGGATTTTCAGTTAATATTAGTAGGTGGTGGCGATAAAAAATATGAAAAGTTTATCAGAAAAACCAGAGAAAAACATCCTACCAAAGTAGCTGCCCACCTGGAATTCAGTACTAAGATCGCCACTCAGATTTATGCCGGCTCAGATCTTTTTTTGATGCCTTCTAGGTTTGAACCTTGTGGTCTAGGACAGCTAATTTCCTCCCGTTACGGTTCCGTCCCTATCGTCAGGGCAACTGGCGGGCTGGCTGATACGGTAACTAACTATAATCCCAAAATTGAAAGCGGCGACGGGTTCGTTTTTAAAAGTTACGACTCAAGAGACATGTTAGTGGCTATTGCCAGGGCAATTGAGAACTACAAACACCGGGACAAGTGGCAAAGATTAGTTACTAAGGTGATGCAAAGAAGTTTCGGCTGGGAGGTACCTGCCCAAAAATACCTAAAGCTATTCAAAAAGGCTCTAAAAATTAAAAAAAGAGGTAAGTGACAATGAGCCACATCAGAAATTGGTCAATATTTCTACACATTTATCAACCGCCTGATTGGCCGAAGTCAATTATCGATAAGGTGGTAAAAGAAAGTTATCGGCCAATTATTAAAATCCTAAAACAACGGCCTAAGTTAAAAATTACTCTGAACATCAACGGTTCTCTGACTGAACAGCTGGTTAAACATAAATATCAAGACATCATCGAAGATATTATAAGTTTGGCCGCCAAAAGACAGATTGAGTTCACTGCCAGTGCCCAATATCACGTAATCCTGGCTCTATTGCCAAGCAATGAAATAAAAAGGCAAATTGCCCTCAATCATAAAACTAATAGTAAATACTTCGGCCCGGTCTATCAGCCCAAAGGTTTTTTTATCCCGGAAATGTGTTATAGCAAAAAACTAGCCAAGCTCATAGCCAAACTAGGATATAAATGGACCATTATCGACGAAATCGCTTACAAGGGTAAACTGGACCATATTTCATTTAACCAGGGTTACAAAATTAAAGGAACGAATCTACGAGTGGTTTTTCGCAACCGGATAATTAGCGACCTCTTTCACACTAACGAAATCAAGAATAAAAACGATTTCTTCAAAAAACTCCAAAAAGACAACGACTCTAACCATTACCTAATTACTGCCTTTGACGGAGAAAATCTGGGTCACCACAATCCTCAAATGGCTAAAATTTTTGCTTCAATCATTGACTCTCACCAGTTCAAAACATTAACTATTTCTGAGTTACTCCAACAATACAAACAATTTGTGACCGTTGATCCCTTGGCCTCTTCCTGGGCTTCTTGGGAGGATAACTTCGAAGACAATATCGCCTACCCTCTCTGGCAAAACCCCGACAATCGCCTCCATCGCCTTCAGTGGAAATTAACTTATTTGGTATTAAATACCGTCAAAGGGCAAAAGGGTAATCCCGGTTTTGATCACGCCAGGAAACTGTTGGACAAAGCCCTGATGAGCGACCAATACTGGTGGGCTTCTGGCAGTCCTTGGTGGGAACCAAAAATAATTATTCAAGGTGCCAAAAATCTGACAAAAATTCTACATGTTCTGCAAAAAGTACCGGCTGAAAAAAGGAAAGAGGCCGAGAATATACTAATTGATATAAAAAAAATGATAGCTTTTGCTACCAAGACTGGCTTAATAAACCAAATCCGCAAAAACTATTTGCATAAAGAAAATATAACTCGTATTTTTAGCGGGAAAGTAGTAAAATAAAACTTATGATTTGGGCAAATTTCTTACATATCTACCAACCACCCTCTCAACTGCCTGATATTTTTGACCGGATTGTTTTTGAAAGCTACCGGCCGATTATCAAGGGTCTTTTTAAGCACCCGCAGGCTAAAATTACTCTAAACATCAACGGGGTTCTAACAGCTAAATTGGCTAAAAGCAAAAAGCATAAAGATATTATTCAAGATCTAAAAAAATTAGCCAATCTAGGGCGAATTGAATTTGTAGCCAGTGCCAATAACCATGCCTTTCTGCCTTTGTTGCCGGAATCAGAAATTACCAGACAAATAGTTCTAAACGAAAAAACCAATTCTAAATACTTTGGAAAAGCCTACCAACCAACTGGTTTTTTCTCCCCGGAAATGGCCTATTCCGACAAAGTAGCCAAAGTAGCCAAAAAGCTGGGTTATCAATGGATGTTGGTTGACGAATTGGCTTTTAACGGGCAAGAGGGTCAAGTAGATTTTTCTAAAATCTATAAAGTCAAAGGTTTAGAAAATTTTTCAGTTCTGTTCAAGGAAAGAAGAGCCTCCAAACTAATCGTTGAAGCAATTGTCCGTTCTGGCGCCTCTTTGCGCAGTGAATTAAAACAACAGATGAAACAGAATCGATACCT
>JAIWBS010000085.1:0-6291 GCA_048633705.1 Pirellulales bacterium | reverse complement strand
CATATTTATATTTTAACAAAAAAACACTATGTTTCCAAATAGAAAAGGCTTTTTTATTATGTTATCTATTTACTCTTATCACAACGACTAGCATATGGGCAATTGATACAGGAATTATTTTTACTAGCGAACGGTTTTTTTATGTAAAAAATTATGTAAACCAAACAACCAATTATCAACAAACTTAAAAATATTACTTCTATTGAACTCATTTATCCTAAACCAATTAATTTTCCCCCTTGATAAACAATAAAAGCAAATAGCCAGGCTACCACCGTGGTATAACCAATCATAATAAAAGGCCATTTCCAAGAATTGGTCTCTCTTTTGACTACGGCTAAAACTGCCATACAGGGAATATACAACAAAACAAAAACCATAAAAGCGTAAGCTGACAAAGGCGTAAAATCGTCTTGCAAATGGCTGCTTAAACTGGATTCACCTTCTTCCGTTTCTGCATCTTCAACTCCATAAAGAGTTCCGAAAGTTCCTACTACCACTTCTTTAGCGACAAAACCGAACATCAAAGCAACTGATGACTGCCAGTTACCAAAACCGAGGGGCTTGAACACCGGAGAAATAGTTTGGCCGATCGATCCGGCTAAGCTATCCTGGGAACCGTAATCAACGCCGAACGGCACACTGGCCAACCACCAAATGATAATGGAAAAAACCAAAATAATCGTTCCTGCTTTTTTGATAAATATCCAAACTCTTTCCCAGACATGGATCAGTAAGCCTTTTAGAGTCGGCCAGCGATAGGGCGGTAGTTCAATCACAAAAGGAGATGATAGTTTCTGAAACAATAATTTTTTAAATAGTAACCCCAAAAGAATAGCTACGATTACTCCCAAAATGTAAAGAGAAAATATCACCCAACCCTGATAAGCCGAGAAAAAAGCTGCGGTGAATAAGACATAAACCGGCAATTTGGCCCCGCAGGACATAAACGGGTTAATCAACATGGTTAATAATCTATCTTTCTTGGTTTCTAAAGTTCTAGTAGCCATAATTCCCGGCACATTGCAGCCAAAGCCCAGAATTAAAGGAATAAAGGCCTTGCCGTGCAATCCCAGTTTATGCATCAATTTATCCATTACGTAAGCCACCCGAGCCATATAACCGGAATCTTCCAATAAAGCAATTAGCAAAAATAAAATACCGATTATGGGTACAAAAACCAACACTCCGCCTACGCCGCCGATTATACCGTCTACTACCAAAGATATCAGCCAATCAGACGATCCCCAACTTTCCAACATAGACGAGATATTTTCTCCCAAAAATTCAAAGAATGATTCAACATAACCCATCAGTGGTTTAGAAAGTTTGAAGGTCGCTTGAAAAAGCAACCAAGCCACCCCCAGAAATAAAGGAATACCTAAAAAACGGTTAGTTACTAAATGATCAAATTTATCAATCCATTTTTTATGCCGGGTAATCTCATGCTGACCAAGCACTTCCTCACCCAAGCCCTTGATAAATCCATAACGGGTATTGGCCAAAATACTGTTAATATCTTTGTTGTAAATATTACGAAGATGGGCAACACTTTCCTCGACCAAAGATTCAAGCTCATGATACATCGGTTGCTTGGTCATTTTCTGTTCCGCCCGGTAATCACCTTCCAGCAATTTTAAGGCCAACCAATTCAACTGATCTTCATTTAAACCATCTTTATACTGTCGGATAAATTCTTTAATTTTAACCAATTCGTTATTGACATCAGTACCGTAAGTTAACTTGATTTTAGCTTGTTTTCCTTTTCTGATTAACTGGCTTGAAATTACTTTTAGTAAATGTTTCACTTTTCCCCTGTTCCTGGCATCAATCATCACTACCGGCACATTAAGCAAAGCTGATAATTTTTCAATGTCTATTTTAGCCCCTTCTTTTCCCGATAAATCAATCATATTCAGGGCTAAAACCAAAGGAGCGCCCAGTTCTATCAACTGAATGGTCATGAACAGATTTCTTTCCAAATTCTGGGCGTCAACGATTTGAACAATCACATCCGGATTTTCTTCCAGAATAAAATCAGAGGTAACTGTTTCCTCTTCAGTGTAAGCGGTCAAACTGTATGAACCGGGCAAATCAACTACTTTTACCTTTTTCTCTTCATAGACAAATTCTCCTTCTTTTTTCTCCACCGTTTTGCCGGGCCAATTACCCACGTGTTGGCGAGAACCAGTCAGAGTATTAAAAAGAGTGGATTTACCGACATTGGGGTTGCCGGTTAGACCAATTACGATGTCAGATTTTTTGGCCATAGATTCTTCTAGCTTGATGCCGACCTAAACCAATTTTTGAATTTAATATTTTGATAATTAATGGTCCAAAGCGATCATTTTTAACAATCTCTACTTCTGCTCCGTCAAACAGACCGAGCTCACATAGACGGCGCTGAAAGCCTAAGCCGCATCTGACACATTCAATTTTAATTCTGGCACCAGGCTGAAATTGGTCCAAGGGTTTTTGGCCCTGTTCAGCAGGCCTGATTTTTTGTCTTCTGTGTCTTTTAAACATTTCTATAAATTAAATCTTAGGAATTTTATGTCCGTAAGGACTAATTTTCGGATTCTTCAAAAGCTTCCCTAGTTTTTTAATAACCTGGTCGGAAAAAGCGTGTTCCAGCTGATGGGCTTCTTGATGGATGTTCTTCTTGTTACATTTTAGAACGTTTTTCAAAAATACTTCTATCACGCGATGTTTATAAGTCAATCTTGTGGCTATTTTCTTACCCTTTTTAGTGAATTTAATAGCAGAATAAGGGGCTGATTTAATTAAACCCTTTTTAGTCATTTTTCTTACCATTTCCGAAACTGAAGGTTTTGACACATTCAAGTATTTAACAATATCGATAGCCTTAACCTGCTGTTTCTTTTCAAGAATATCGTAGATAGCTCTTAAGTAGTCCTCTTGACTTTGTTTGTTCATATAAAAAAGTTAGGTGTGCCTAACTTCAATATTACTCTATCAATTGGGGTATGGCAAGGGGTGACTGTGGAAAAAATAATAATTTAGAACTATGGGCTAAAAAGGTGTTAAGCTATAGGGCGTCATGTTTCCAGAGGTATCGTAAACTTTTACGGTAATCGTTGCTTCAGCACACTCACCCGGCGTATCATAACGCCATTCTTTTCTATTGGTATAAGTATTGATCAGATCTTCCTGAATTAAATAGCCGCAATTAATAATCCATTCGTAGCTCAAAACATCACCCTCAGGATCCCTGACTATAGCTGTCAGCTGATAACGATGGGGCGTATCGCCATAATTAGCGTGAAGCTGGGAAATGTTAATTCCCTGAACTACAGGTGCTAGATTAGTTGATTCATTAGTGTTTTGATTGATGTTGTCGTTAGTTCCATCCAAACTTTCATCAACACTAATACTTACTTCTATTTCGTTATCACAACAATTACCAATAAAGCCAGTGGTAAAAATAAAAATACCAATTAAAATAACTAGAGAAAATGGTTTTGATTTCATTAAATTAATTTTAGATTTATTATTACGCCAAGAATTTCAGTAATTCATAAACCAGAAAAGCCGGCCAAACCAGGGCTTTGAGAAATCCCAACACGCCCAGGCCGAATGAACTGGCAGTGCTGATCCAGTAGATAGCCGCCCCGACTAATCCTAATCCGTAAATTGCTCCCCCGCAAGCATTTTCTTTGAATTTTCTCATAGTTGTATCTATTGTTAATAATTGATAATTATATTATAGCAGGGCATTAGTCAAAAAGAAAAGCGCCGCATTGTCTGTGGCGCCTTTCTATTTTTCTATTTCTTTAACTCAATGCAATCCAGGGTATAAACGTACAAAGAAGCAGTAGCCCCGGCATCAGTATTCCAGCCCAGCTGAACTGTATGGCTACCAGCGCTAACGTCTAGTATCGCCGAGGTGGACAAAATAACTTGTCCCTCCCCTTCACCCATAGTCGCTCGTCTCAAAGTACGGAGGACTACTTCTTCGTCAAGTAAAATGGCTACCCTAATCGATTGGTTAATCGCATCAGTCGTTCCATAACCACTAAATGTGCAGAAAAGATTACTATCATCAGTTGTAATATCTATTTCAGCTGCCGTGGCATAATTACCTCCTGATAGAGTGGTTGTCTGGGTCTGAGTTGAAGAATCTTCAACGGCCTGAGTAACTGCCCCATCAGCAATTTTGGCAGTAGTAATAGCGTTATCTACCAGATTGGTAGTGTCCACCACACCAGTTGAGGCTAAAGAACCAATTGTTAAAGACCCAACCACCTCCATATTGTCATTGACAATAAAAGGCAAGGAATCAGCGGTGCCGGCAGTCGCTCCCCTAAATACTCTCCCGTCAATTCTAACATTGTCTCCAAAAGTAACCGGCATGTCACTATCTCCTGTTCCGGTAGTGTTGTTGATTATTGTACCGTTAAAGAAGGTAACACCTCCCTCTCCTTGTCGACCGACCTTTATCGAATCAAACATCATTGTTCCCTGCACATCAAAAAAATCACCGTCAGAACCGCCCAGGGTTGAGGTGATATCGAACGAAGCAGCGTAGACTATCCCCACACAGGTTATGAGGGAAACACCAGCCACAGCCAACGAATAGAATAATTTCTTGTTCATAGGCATTCATTTAATTTTAAGACATTTTCATTATAACAAAGCGTTTATGAAAAGAAAAACCCCGTCGCGCCAAAGGCGGACGGGGTTGAGGAGTTATTCGGACTGAACGCCTGGATCTTTCATCCAGCTCATGTCTCCCAGGCTGAGGAACAGACCCAATACTATTGCCTGAATTCCGGCCGAGAGGACTCGCCACTCAGGCGGCAGAGCAAAGGTCGCAGTATGCCCCAATATCCAGTATCCCCAGATAGTGGCAGGAATGAAGACAAAGATGAAGACACGGTTTATCTGGCGAGATATCCGCATCAAGCTGAAGGCGCGCCACCAGGGCCAACCGTGATAGTCGATGACTTTGTTACACACTTCGTGAAACGCCATCATTGACCAGGCAAAGCCGCCAAATGGACTGATCCAGAGACTCATGGTCAAAGGCAGAAAACCCTTCCACCAAAGCCCCTTATCAACTAGGGCAGCCGATCCAGCAGCGGCAAAGGGGAAGGCGGTCGTAAACCACATGCCGAAACCGCCCCAGACAATCGCTCGGATGAAGATGCGGCTGACATACCATGACTTACCCTTTATCCGGTGCTTGAGCACTTCACCACAAGTTCCCAGAAGGAACAGCTTAACGAATCCCATCCGAAAAGGGTAAGTCGTCGTGAATGTCGTGAACACATCCCGGTACAGCAACGACCAGGCTATGAACAGAATCGAAGCGAACACGAACATCAAGCCCCAAAAAGGGCTCCCCTCTCGATCGGTACTCACCAGTACACCTCCTTGTCAGTACCATACCTCGTTATTGTCTGACTTATTGTCAAAATGAACAATGATCCGAACCTACGGATTATATCTTCTTATCAAAATAATAAATATGTGTCAACCCCGCCGCGCCAAAGGTGGACGGAGTCAAATAGAAAAGGGTCGGTGACAAACGTCATCACCGACCCCAAGTTGGTTCATCCTCAAAGGATGCAAGCTCGTGTTGTCGATTCAATCTTGAGGTTCTAGTACCTAGACCGCTGCCGGTTCGATCAGCTCGAAATCAGCGGTGTGGGACAGCGTATGAATCACCCAGCGAATTGGACAAGTCTTGACTCCTGGAGTTAGCACCAGGGGACTGCCGTCCTTGGGAACACCTCGCTCGGCCCAGCTAGCCAGCTTGGTTCGTTCTCCAAGCTCTCCTTGGAAACCACCGCTTCGGACATGACCGAGCAGTTCCTCCAAGTGACAAGGCGAGGTTGTCTTGTCGAACGTCATCCTTACCGGTCTCTGCTCCCGGAACGCCCGCCTGAGTGTCTTCGCCTTCCCTGTACGGTCAGGGTGCCTAGTCCCTGCCATCACTCACCTCCTTCTTGAAATGGGTGAACCAACCCTACTACAAGGAACAACAATTACCACAATTAAAATATATTAGCAAAATTCTTCCAGTTTGTCAACCCTGCACCATTCTGGTGCGAGGTTAATAGTTATTCTATTTTTTATCTAAAATCAGTTGTCAATAAAAATTATATTTTTTAATCATACTCTAACTGTCGGCCTCAACTGATTAACTCCGTGCTCTTTGAGATGAGCTTTGGTATCCAAAATGATTTTTAAAATAATAAATAGTATTAACCCCGTCATATGACTACCTGCCAGATTAACCAAAAATCCGCCAAACAATAATGATAA
>JAIWBS010000084.1:0-2474 GCA_048633705.1 Pirellulales bacterium | reverse complement strand
TGACAAATATGTCGCCTTTATTACGGTGTACAGCAATCAAGCCGATGGTGAACCACTGACTTTTCGATTGTGGGATGCATCCGCCGGTAAAGAGTATGCTTTCTTTGGAAGTAACTATAGCTTTACCGGTAACAGTTCGTTGGGTAATGTTTCCAGCCCGCTTATCATCAAACCGGATGCTAGTGTTCAGGTTATTGATTTATACCAGGGCTGGACATGGTTTAGTTTAAATCTTGATGCTGGTCCACTCCCTTTGGATGAGACATTAAACAGCCTCTCCCCTTCTGAAGGAGATGTCATCAAAGGACAAACAACATTTAGTCAATATAGCGAAGACTATGGCTGGCAAGGCGGGCTGCAAGCACTGACTATTGCTTCAAGCTACCAGATTTTTCTTAAAAACGGCGGCATATTGCAGTGTATAGGGGCACCGGTTGAGCCTTCACAGGCTACGATGCATATTAGAGAAGGCTGGAACTGGATTGCACATTTGAACCAGAAAATAAAGGCTTTAAATGAGACACTGCTGAATTTTCCGGCAATATCCGGTGACCGAATCAAAAGCCAGGCCGAATTTGCAGATTTTGTCTCAGCTACCCAAACCTGGGAAGGTAGCTTGAAAAATATGGTTCCGGGACAGGGATATCTACTAAAATCCGGACAAGATGTTAACTTCCAATATCCTGTTTTAGGAAAAATTGCGTATTCGTACCCGGCAATCCCCGAATGGGAAATTGACATCAATGCCTTTGAATACACCATGGGCGTTACTGCCGTTGTGGAGTTTGACGCGATGGAAATGGAAGATAGTACTTTGATTGTTGGCGCGTTCTCCGATTATGAATGCCGTGGTTTAACACAACTTCAATATGTCCCGGGATTGAATAAATACGTCGGATTCCTACCGGTATATTCCAATACGGCAAGCGGGGATTCTGTGAATTTTGAAGTTTTTGAACCGGAATCCGATAAGATAAGAGCAATTACTGAAAAAATTGCTTTCGTCAGTGATATGGTTGTCGGGGATTTAGATGCGCCTTTTGTTCTAACAGCCCAACCCGTCGGGGATGAACTCGTGCCCAAACAATATTATCTGGGGCAAAATTATCCTAACCCGTTTAATCCGGAAACCATCATAGAATACGGTCTTTCTGTTGATGGTGATGTGGAACTGGTCGTATTTAATATTCTTGGGCAAAAAGTAGCAACATTGGTCAATGAGCGACAGGAAGCACATCATTACAAAATAACCTTTAATGCAGCAGACCACATGTTAGCATCCGGGGTTTATTTTTATCAGCTTAAATCAGGTAGCTTTGTAAAAAGTCATAAATTATTATTTTTAAAATAATTTCTTTTTATTCGGCCATTTAGAAATTTGTCGTCTCGGAACAGCCGAAGAAATTTCGTCGAAAAATGTTTTTTTCAGGAATTTCGAAGGCTGGTTAGACAAATTTCTGTTGGGCCTTGATTTTTTGCCTACTTTTTTATCAAGTCATTGATCCCGGTTTATCGGGGAAAAAAGTAGGTCACCGGCGGGAAAACCTTGATTTTTTGGTTACTTTTGTATCAAGTTGGAGCAACGTGGAAACCCCGTTCTACGGGGACAAAAGTAACATGGTAGTATCTTTTCCTGCAAATAAAAATATTATCTTCTATATATTATGAAACAGAAATTTACCAGCAGCTTTTTTGTCACTGAAAATGCAATAATCGCTTATTTATTTATTTTCAAAATTTTGTTTCATTTACTCCATCCTGAATATGGCTATTTTCGAGACGAATTATTTTATATTGCCATTAGTGATCAGTTTAGTTTTGAAAATCTGGACGTCCTGCCACTCACACCACTCTTTTTAAAACTGTTTACCACAATTTTTGGCTACTCACTAAAATCATTGCATTTTGCTTCTTCCTTATGCGGCGCTTTCTCTTTACTTGTGGCCTGCCTGATAACCAGAGAACTGGGTGGAAAAAAATATGCCGTATTTTTAACAGGAATATTTGTGCTGTTTTCCGGATTTTTGATCTTTGGTGCAATATTTACTTATGACAGTCTTGATTTTCTGATTTGGGTCGTTTCCATATATCTGTTAGTTAGGATAATTAAAGAGAATAAACTAAAATTATGGATTCTTTTGGGTCTTGTTTTAGGACTTGGACTTTTTAACAAACTGACTATACTATTTTTGGGACTGGCAATTTTTGTATCCCTGTGGCTCGTTCCACAAAGAAAATACTTCAAAAGTCATTGGATCTGGTTGAGTGGATTTATTGCCTTAATATTCGCGTTGCCATTTGTCATATGGCAATCACAACACAACTGGTACTTCGTGGGTGTTGCAGCTGATTATTCCGGTGGTCTTGCCTACGTGGCATCATTTCCTGAATATGTCTGGAGTCAGCTACTTCCAAATAATATTTTTGCCTTTCCCATCTGGATTACCGGATTAGGATTATTGCTTTTCTCTCCT
>JAIWBS010000083.1:0-10130 GCA_048633705.1 Pirellulales bacterium | reverse complement strand
CAGTGGTTGCCTATAACAACTTTTACCCATCTGTTCCTGGGATTTCCTCCCTCCCTCCCTATGCTCTTTATTCGAAGAAAAGCCGCAATTACCGTTTTATTGATTTTGCCTGGCAGGAAATCTGTCAGCCTCAGGGCAGACCTCTATATGCTGTTGATGTAGCAACTGAAGCCGAAGAAAATAATGAATACTATTTTCGTTCCAACGGAATAATTTATCGTGTTTTTAAAGACAAGGATCAGGCTGAGCAATTTGAAAAGATATCAATGCCAATACCCCTGCGCAACGATCAAATTCTCACTACAGCAAAAGATATCTTTGCCAATAATCTACTATCAAGATATCATTTTAACCTGGCAAGCCATTATTTAGAAAGGGGTCAAAAAGAAAAATCATTAGAACATTTACTCATGGCAATTGAGCTTGATGAAATGCCGGTTTCGGAAAAATTTAATAATTTTGTGATTCATCGAAGAAGTTTATCAGAAGATAATTTTTGACCGTCTTCATTCTTGGGTAAAAGCGTTGTCCATAGGTCAAAAAAAAGGAGTTAGAAAATAGTTTAAAAAATTTGAAAAAAATGGTAGAATAAGAATATGATTGCTACCGTTTTATTTATTTTTGGTTCAATTATTGGCAGTTTTTTAAATGTGGTTATTTATCGTTTAAAGCATGATCAATCATTTATAAAAGGCCGATCATATTGCCCACATTGTAAAAAAACTTTGGGTTTTTGGGATCTGATTCCGATATTTAGTTTTATCTTTTTACGAGCCCGCTGTCGTTACTGTCAGCAAAAAATCTCCTGGCAATATCCTTTGGTAGAACTAGCAACTGCCCTGGCCTGGCTTTGGCCGTATTTAATCTTTGGCTTGACCGCCCAATTTTGGTTAGTGGCCGTTATCACTTGCTTTTTGATTGTCATTTTTGTTTATGATTTGCGCTACTATTTAATCTTGGATGAAGTGGTAGTGCCAGCCATTATCTTAGTGCTGATTTTCGACATTTTTTTGAGCAATCGGCAATTTACTGATTTCATTTGGGGTGGTATAATCGGAGGTGGTTTCTTTCTAATTCAGTACTTAATCTCGGGCGGCAAATGGATTGGCGGCGGCGATATTCGATTAGGACTTTTGATGGGTTTGTTGCTAGGAGTAGCTGGTGTGATCGCCGCTCTATTCATCGCTTACATTTTGGGAGCCTTGGTGTCAATCGGTTTATTGATGAGCAAAAAGAAAAAAATGAAAAGCCGTATCCCTTTTGGCACTTTTCTTTCTTTAGCGACCATCGTAGTTTTGCTCTATGGTGATAAGTTACTAGATTTTTATACCAACTTGATCGGGATGTAAATGATCAAACTAAGACCAAATCCAAGAAAAGGATTTACCATGGTGGAATTGCTTTTGGTAATTTTGATCATTGGTATTCTTACAACAATTGTCACCATTGATTTCCGTTCAGGTAAAATGAGGCAGGATCTAAAACAAGCAGCTTTGGATTTATCCGGGAGCCTCCGTAAAGTGCAGAATATGGCGATGACTGGCCAGACAATGATGATTGGGGAAGTGAAGGAAGTGCCCCTTGGCGGTTATGGCCTGTTTTTTAATTTACCCGCCGGTGAATACAATAAATTTTATTTATTCGGTGACGTGGTTCCTGATCATCGATACGAATTCGGCAAAGACTGGTTAGTGGAAGAACAAGAAGTGGTTTTTCCGGCTGGTGTTGTTATTGAAGATATGCGGCACGCTGCACCACCAGATGCTTATTCCTACTTTGACTTAATTCAGAACATAAGTATTGTTTTTAAACCATTGGAACGTGAACCCTTTGTTTGTCTTGATGAAACCTGTGATCCCGTAACTATTGTTGAAATCCAGTTGAAGCACCAACAGATTGATAATATTAAATATCTAATCAAGCTAAACATAGTTACCGGGCTATCTGAAGCGATATTGATTGAGGTCTAATTTATGAACAAACTTTTAAAAAATCAGCAGGGGCAAGGCATTATCGAGTTATTAATAGCCATTTTTGTAATTATAATGGGAGTGGCGGCTATTTTGGCTCTATCGATTTCTACTATTATTGCTGGCCAGGAAAGTATCAGCAGGGTGGAGGCTTCCAATTTGGCCAGGGAGGGTGTGGAAGTGGTAAGGAGCATCCGAGACAGCAATTGGCTGAAAATTGAAGCCGGGGAGTTGACTGCCAGTGATTGGGATGATGGTTTATACGAAGTGCGTGATTATGATGCAGTGGCCGAATTTTACCCTGATAACGATCCTGATACTGGTGCATTAGGTGATGGGGGTAATTGGAAATTGGACTATAGTGATACCGATTATACTCTTTATCGCCTTAGGAGCGGTGATTACCAAGGAGTTTATGTCCACGCTGGTTATATCCACGATGGTTACGGAGCGGGAGATCCTAGTGCCTATACCCGTCGGATTTATACTTATCCTATTTGCAGTGTTGATCATTTAGCAGTCGATATCGGCTTATCTTGTGCCGTCGGCGATAAAATTGGCCTTAAAGTTCAATCAATTGTTGAATGGCAAGAAAGAGGCAGGACTCATTCAGTTACGGTTGAAGAAAATTTATACAACTGGAAACTATGAAGAATTTATCGAAAAATCAACGAGGTTTTAGCTTAATGGAATTATTGGTAGTGATGGCTGTTTTTGCCATAACCGTGTTGATTGTAATCGGTATCTTTTTTACCTTAACCTCGACTCAGAGGAGATTGGCTTCAGCTATTGTCACTGAATCGGATGTTCGTTATATTCTGGAATACATGGCTCAGGAAGTCAGAAATGATTCAATAGACTACGATTTTTATTACGCTGCTGACAGTCCACCCCCAATGCCGGTAGACATTGATCTTTTGGTGCTGCGGGATCGTGATCACGACCAGATTCAGTTCTTTTTTGACGCCACCAATAACAAAATTCAGCTATGTACTTGTGATTTTCTAGATGATCCTGCCTCTTGCTTTGAAGATGCAGGTTGCAGAAAAGAAGATTTGGGTCCCACCACTTGGCAGGATATCAGTTCCTCCAAGGTAAAAATCAACGATCTGTCTTTTTACATAACCCCTTATGAAAGCCCCTTTGGTATTACCAAAAGTTGCAGTAGTGATAACGATTGTTTTTACGGAAATTGTTCATCGGAAGATCCAAAATACTGCGAAACCTTTCCTCATCAGCAACCCAGAGTAACTATGGTAATTGCTGCTGAAAGTACTCAGGTTAGACCTCAAGAAGTACAGGAGGTCAATTTACAGTCAACAATTACCTCCCGTTATTATTACCGATAAAAATGATTAAGTCCTTAAAAAAAACGCATAAACCATCCGGCATGTCTTTGCTATTGACCATGATTATTTTAGCTTCAGTTTTTGCCGGCATAGTCGGTATTGCCGTTCTGATTATCAGGGAACTGCAGCTCTCCCGCAATGTCAATCATTCAATTTATGCTTATTACGCAGCAGAAAGCGGGGTAGAAAGAGGTTTATACGATATATTAGACCAGAGAAGACTGGGAAACAATTTAGTGGGTACGATTACAGCTTTAACTGACAATTCCGGGGAATTCGATCAAGTGTTAAGCACTTCAGGCAATGGAGCTTCTTGGGACACTAGCCAAGCCGAAAAAAAACCTTTTGACATGGAAGTCTCTGTACTTAATCGGGATCAGTCAGTTCAATTTAGTCTTTTTGACCCGGATGATTTTTCTGAACCGGAGATATCTGTACCTTTAGGGGTCAGCGAACTTCTTTTTGACTGGCAGGAGAATGATCCATTGTCTGAAGTTGAGGTAACGGTTTTTGAAATTAATACTGACAGTGGCAAAACCTGTGAGAAACTAAAAAAGGCGAGATTCGACTTTGCCCCGGATGATTATTGGCTTTTGGACGTTGATCAAATAACGCTTGATCCATACTGTTCTGATGCAGATAAAGATGTCTTTCAGATAAGAATCAAAGCACTACATGATAAAATCTACAATTTAGAGCTGATACCATACAGTTTTGGACATTCAGATGAATTAACTGGTGATGATGGAATTACCTCGGGCATTTGGCTAAAATCAGTAGGTCAGTTTTCTAAAACTAAACAAGCTATTTTAATGCAAATACCTTGGAATTTGGCAGCTTCCGGATTTTTGGATTACGTAATTTTCTCGGAAGAACCATTTGAAAAATGGTTGTAATTATGGATAAAAAAACAGCCAAAGAACGTGTTTTAAAACTGCGCCAGGAAATCGATCATCATCGTTATCTATACCATGTATTGGATAAGCAGGAGATTTCTGACGCGGCTTTAGATTCTTTGAAAAATGAATTAGCCAAACTGGAAGAACAATATCCTGATTTGATAACGCCTGATTCTCCTACCCAGAGAGTGGGCGGTAGACCTCTGCCAAAATTTACCAAAGTTCAGCATCAGGTATTCATGCCTTCTTTGAATGACGCTTTTACTGAAGAGGAGACAGAGACTTGGTTGGCTAGGATTAAAAAATTGTTACCAGAATCAGAAAACCTGGATTTTTTTGCAGAAATAAAGATGGACGGTCTGGCCGTTTCTTTAATCTACCAAAACGGATTGTTAAAAAGAGGAGCTACTCGGGGTGATGGTAGGGTAGGAGAAGAAGTTACTCAGAATTTAAGAACCATAGAGTCTATACCCCTTAGACTGCATTTGGAAAAAGTTGACACCAGCGTAAAAAAGAAAGCCCAAGGTACAGTGGAAGTAAGAGGAGAAGTTATTTTACCAAGAAAGTCTTTTGACAAGTTAAATAAACAACAAGCCAAAAAAGGTGAACCTAAATTTGCCAATCCTCGTAATGCAGCGGCCGGCTCGATTCGTCAACTGGATCCTAAAATTCTTGCAGCCAGAGATTTAGATTTCATGGCCTATGATTTGATCACTGATTTAGGCCAGAAAACCCATCAGCAATCCCATCAATTGCTGAAAAAACTGGGTTTTAAAATCGGCCAATACGATAAATACTGCAGCAATTTAAAAGAGGTTAATCAGTTTCACCAATACATTTTGAAAATCAGAGACAAGTTAGCTTATTGGACCGATGGGGTTGTAGTTAATGTAAACAATATCACTACTTATAAAAAGTTGGGAATAGTGGGTAAGGCTCCGCGGGCTGTCATTGCCTATAAATATCCGGCCGAGCAGGCAACCACTGTAGTTTCTGATATTCAAGTCCAGATAGGTCGTACCGGCGCTCTTACTCCAGTAGCCCATTTGAAGCCCGTTTTAGTAGCCGGTAGCACGGTTACCCGAGCCACTTTACACAACGAGGATGAAATTAATCGTCTTGATGTCCGAATCGGTGATACAGTTATTGTCCAAAAGGCCGGTGACATTATTCCCGATGTGGTGAAAGTTTTACCCAAGCTACGCACTGGGAAAGAAAAGAAATTTCATTTTCCCAAAAAATGTCCGATGTGTGGTTCACCTGTGGTCAGAAAAGAAGGAGAAGCCACGCATTGTTGTACTGACCAGAGTTGTTTTGCCATTATCCGCGAGCAACTTTATCATTTTGTCTCCAAAGCCGCTTTCGATATCAATCATTTGGGGCCGAAAGTGATCGACCAGCTTTTTGCCAATGACCTGATCAAAGACGCCGCGGATATATTTACCTTAAAGCAAGGTGATTTAGAACCCCTGGAGCGGTTTGCTGAAAAGTCGGCGGCCAATATCATCGAAGCAATCGAGCAGGCCAAAGGAATCAACCTGCCTCGGTTTATTTACGCTTTGGGAATAAGGCACGTCGGGGAAGAAACCGCAATCGATTTAGCCAAGCGCTTCGGAAGCTTAGAACAAATTATTAGAGCCAGCCAAACTCAACTGGAAAATATCCCTAATATTGGCCAGGTGGTGGCTAAAAGTATTTATGACTATTTTCAAGGCAGAAAGAATTTGAGTTTAGTGGATCGATTGGTAAAAAATGGGGTGAGGATTGAAGAAGTAAAGAAATCAATTAAAACCACTTTGTCTGGCCAGACTTTTGTTTTAACCGGAGTTTTGCATGCGATGGCTCGCGATGGAGCCAAAGTCAAAATTAGGGAATTGGGTGGAGATGTTTCCTCCTCGGTTTCTGAGAAAACAGATTTTTTGGTAGCCGGCGAGGATCCCGGTTCTAAATTCGATAAAGCTCAAAAATTGGGAGTAAAAGTTATTTCTGAGGAGCAGTTTTTGAAGATGGTTAAATAAAAAGTTAATAAAGGAACATTCGCATGTCCACGCGAATGTTTTTTAAAATAAAAATGGCGGCCCGGCTTCATTTGTCGATCACTGCCGACAATTAATGAAACCAAGGGCCGCCGAGGAAGGGGATAGTCGAAACTCTGCCGGTGGGTTCTTTCCCACCGTCCGCCGGAGGCGGAGACCACTCCCCAAAGATCAAATCAGGTGAAAAGGCAGAGGCAGGCAACCGCTTGGTTCGCTCCGCTAACTTCAACCCGACGTGTGTCCACATCGGTTAGCAGTTGTCATTTACCTCTTTAGTAAGCAGGCAGCGCTATCCGGCTTACTGGATTGCTGCCTTTTCACCTGGATTTATTAGTGGCGAGCTCTACTGCTCTCTTCCCGAAGGTTTGAGAAGTGCGTCCGTGAACGGGGTCACGGCATCTAGAGCTCGCCAGAGCTTTATAGGAAGGAGCACGGTTAGCTACACGTCGGCCGGACTTTCCCCCTTGTATCTGTCGACGCGTATTGACTACGGGCCGGCTCCTTCCTGGTATGGTAAAGGTCTCGTTTAATTAGTTTAGTCCGGCGTAGGCACAGAGGCCTGCGCTGTTTGAATTTACATGTTACAGCGCAACCCTCTGTGGTTGCGCCTAAAAATTTACCTCTTGGTCAATATTCTGTCAACCCCTATTTTTGAGCAAAAAAAGAAGCGGGTGTTTGAATCAACACCCGCTATTGCGTCGTGCTATTGGCACGACGTGTGCGATTAGGTCAGGGCGGCCCGATGCCTTCCGAGAATGGGTCCCGGTGGCGTCTGAAAGATGGACCGCCCCTTTGCGGCGAGCTCCTAGATCAGGCAACGTCGCCGGCCCGATCTCCCCCTGCATTGCCCTGGCAGAAGGTTCCGCATGGAGCTCGCACTAGAAAGGTGGCATCAGCAGTGCCCCGAGTGGTCTGAGGACCAGTTTCCTGGCACAAACGCACCCGTGACCGGGTGTCTTGCGACTAACCGATCTCACTGGTGTGCCTACCCTTCAAATGAGTTTAACGTTCAGATTTCCCAGATTAGCAGATGAAAGGTAATCTGTCAAGAGATAACGGGGAAAAACCTCAAAAAAATTGCTTATATTGGGCAAAAATGCTAAAATACCTGTGGATTAATTAACAAATATGAAATTAAAAAAAGAAGAAATCGAGCATATTGCCGAGTTAGCTCGGATCAAATTGACTGATGCGGAAAAGAAAAAATTCAGCCGGCAGCTGACTGATATTTTGGATTGGGTTGATCAATTGGAAGAAGTTGATACCAAAGAGATCGGAGTTGGAGTAGAAAGTGATCTAACTAATGTGTTGAGAGAAGACATTATTGAACCCTTTGTCAATACCGGTAGCTTGTCTGACGCTTTTCCTCAAGCTCAAGACGGTCACTTGAAGGTGAAAGGAATAAAATAATGGATTTGACCAGTTTAACTGTAAAAACAGTTCATCAGGGATTAGTAAAAAAAGAATTTTCCTGTGAGGAATTGGTTGAAAGTTATTTGGTTCGAATAAAAAAATTAGATAAAGACTTAGGAGCTTATTTGTCTCTAGTCGGTGAAGAATCTGAAGATAAGGCAGAGAAAGTTGATGAAAAAATTAAAAAAGGAAAAGAAATTGGGATTTTAGAAGGTATTCCTTATTGTGTTAAAGACAATATTTTAATCAAGGGTCAAAAGGCTACAGCCGGTTCAAAAATTTTAGAAGATTACCAAGCCAGTTATAGTGCCACGGCTATTGTCAGGCTGGAAGAAGTTGGGACAATTGCTTTGGGTAAAACCAATTTGGACGAGTACGGGATGGGTGCCTCCACGGAAAATTCCTCTTTTCAGCCAACAAAAAATCCTTGGGATAAAAAAAGAGTACCGGGTGGTTCCTCCGGAGGATCAGCAGCTGCAGTAACCGCTTCAATGAGTACTTTTGGTTTAGGTTCAGATACTGGCGGTTCGATTAGGCAACCTGCTTCTTTTTGCGGGGTGGTCGGATTGAAACCGACCTATGGTCGGGTTTCCCGTTACGGTCTGGTGGCTTTGGCTTCTTCTTTTGATCAAATCGGTCCTATCACCAAAAATGTTGAGGACGCCGCTTTGGTTTTACAAGCCATGGCCGGTAAAGATGATTATGATTCTACCACTCATGATTATGGAGTTGAAGATTATTTTACCGGATTGGAAAAAGAAATAAAAGGAATGAAAATCGGAGTAATCAAGGAATATTTCCAAAAAGGGTTGGATACCAAGGTTGCTAAGGTTATTCAGGATTCGGTGGAACAGTTAGAAAGCATGGGAGCCAAAATTCAGGAAATTAGTTTACCCTCACTTCAATACGCTCTGCCAGTCTATTATCTTTTAATGCCATCTGAGGCCTCTGCCAACTTAGCGCGTTACGACGGTATCCGTTACGGATTAAGCCAGCAGAAATCTAAAGATTTAATCTCGCAATATGGAGAAAACAGAGCTAAAGGCTTTGGAGATGAGGTAAGGAGAAGAATTATGCTGGGTACCTACGCTTTGTCAGCCGGTTATTATGATCAGTATTACCTCAAAGCCAAAAAGGTGCAAAAAGTTATTCGACAAGAATTCCAAAAAGTTTTTAATAAAATTGATTGCTTGGTCGGACCAACTACCCCCACCACTGCTTTTAAAATGGGGGACAAGGTGGACGATCCCCTGGCTATGTATTTATCTGATATTTATACCGTGGCAGCCAATATCACCGGTGTACCGGCTTTATCTCTACCGGTCGGTTTAGTCGATGGTTTACCGGTTGGTTTGCAGATAATGGGAGATGGTTTCCAGGAAGGAAAAGTACTAAATTTGGCTTATCAGCTGGAGCAAAGTTTAAACCTTCAGTTAAAGCCAACCCTTTGAGACACGGAAAATTTGTGATATACTGTGATTAATCATTAATATATTAAAATATGGTCAAAGTATTATCGAAAGTATTATTGATCGAAGACGAAAAAATGCTGGCAGAGATGTACCGCACTAAGTTTGATAATGAAGGTTTTAAAATTGACGTAGCTTTTGACGGTGACGAAGGTTTAAAAGCAGCCAAATCAGAGAAACCTGATATTATCTTATTGGATATTATATTGCCGAAATTGGACGGCTTTTTAGTGTTAAAGGAGTTGAAAAAAGATCCTTCCACCAAAAAAATTCCTGTAATTCTGCTGTCTAATTTAGGTCAAGATGAGGATATTAAAAAAGGAAAGAAGCTGGGAGCGGATGACTATTTTGTTAAAGCCAATCATACCCCGGCTGAAATAGTAAATAAAGTTAAACAAGAGTTAGGAAAATAGAAAATGCAAACCAAGAAAAAACTACCCCACCCCAGAGAAGAAAGAACCGTTTTGTTGGTAAAACCGGACGGTGTTAAAAGAGGTTTGATCGGTGACATTACTGCCAGAATTGAACAGCGAGGATTAAAAATCATTGCTTTGAAAATGGTTTGGGCCACTAAGGAACAGATTGATGGCCATTATCCCAAAAACAGGGTCTGGATATCCAGGATAGGCCACAAGACCCTTTCAACTTACAAGCAATACAAGATTGATCCAAAAAAAGAATTGGGCACTGTTGATCCTTACCAAATCGGTATGAAAGTCAGAAGCTGGTTGATTGATTACTTGACTTCAGGTCCTTTGGTAAAAATGGTGGTAGAGGGTATTCATGCCATTGACATGGTGAGAAAATTAGCCGGTAATACTTTGCCCTATTTAGCAGAAATGGGAACAATCCGGGGAGATTATTCAGTTGATTCGCCGGCTGCTGCCAATAAAGACAAAAGGTCAATTCATAACGTCCTTCATGCTTCGGAAAATCAGGAGGAAGCTGATCATGAAATTAAGTATTGGTTTTCACCGGAAGATATTCACAGTTA
>JAIWBS010000082.1:0-16499 GCA_048633705.1 Pirellulales bacterium | reverse complement strand
AACCGTCATCAGTATTACAATTTTGACAATCAGGCCAAATACCGCAACTGGTGTCACTCCCCGCACATTCTTGAGAGGCACCCTCGCAAGGTATCGGACCAATATGTCCGCCGCCTTCACCAGCGGTGCACAAAGCGCTTCCATCTGTGGGTGTGAAATCATAAATCATCAAGTCATTCTTCCACCAATTAACAAGTTCTGGTTCTTCAACTAAACTATGTTGATCATTGCCAGGATAGCCAGCAGCGAGCCAAGCGCTTTGAATGTCATCTAAATTTGAACAACCGGTGCCATAAATATTCACTAATGATGAAGAATAAGGATCGTCTTGATTATAATACAAATTATAATCCCAACTAGGAATCTCAAAATTATTTATTAAAAGAGGAGGACCATTTATAAAAATATTATTTTTTCCTGTCATCACACTTCCCTCTCCAGGCTGTTGAAACTGTATCGCAAAATGCGGGTAAGCAAACAAATTATTTTCTAAATGAACATTAATAACAAAAAAAGAATCACTATAAGCAAGATCATGGGCAGCATCATCATCCCCATCTGGATTTGAATAACAGTAAGGAGAAGGTGGAATAGTATGATCAAAACTTGCAAAAATACTATTCTTAACAACAAGCTGTCCGGGATTAAGTGGGGCTGGTCCAGATGTAAAAATAAGTCCAGTATGATCTACAGCAGCACTGATAACGGCTACATTATCAACTAATGCAGTTGATTCTGAATTACTAAGTTGGAATCCCCCAATACTGGCATGAGGACCTAAAACGCAATCTTTTATCAAATAATGTCTCTCAACCTCACCCTCACCACCATCTGAAGAAAAAAGAGAAGATTGGGGCATCCGGTGGTACATATTGTGATTCCCAGGAATAATTACATCTAGAAAAGTTATATTGTTTATTATGCCAGACGAAACGAACATAGAGTTAGACATCGAATGAACAACATTTTCAACAACAAAATTATCAACATGTCTAGCAGGATAACCAAATGTTTTTAGATAAATGACCCTACCAAAATTACCGGTTCCAGCACCTCTAAAAGTAATATTACCAATATAAATATTTCCGTTAGGATTCTCATTTCTCAAAAAGCCATAACTTATAGCAGTACGATCAATTATTTCTAACTGATGTTGACTAGGATTAACAGGGTCTAAATAGACATACAAATTGCCATTATCTACAGAGTAACCAAAGGGACAAGCCAAATCAGAAAGAGGGACCTCTCTCAATAAAGCTTCGTTAGTCAAATCAATAACAGCAACTTCATTTGAAGCTATACCGATATCTGTTAAAGAAACAAAATATATATTTCCAGAATGTAAAGTAAATAAACTTTCATCTATTTCGTGAGCCGGAGTTAAAATTATTTCTTCTTTACTACCCATTCCTTCAATATTCCAATGTCCGTCTTTGTACATATTTTGATGCTCTCTATAAAGACCAGGATAAAGATACAATGTGTTCCCATTTATTTCTAATGCATTAAATCCTTCTGAAAAATCAGTAAAAAATTGTGGGTCTGATCCCTGATAATTTTTATCAACAACGACATCGCCAGGATTTAAGTCAGGATACCCCTCATCTCCACTATCGGCACTAACTATATAGTCCCCGGAAAAATAAAAAATGGCTGTCCCAAACCAAAACAGGGCTAAACAGATTAAAATAGTGTCTAATTTTTTATGCATATGGCTAGGCTTTAGGTTCCCGACCCAAATCCTGAGTGCCCAAAGCTGAACCGCTGGTTGAAACGCCTAATTGAGACCTCTCCATTATTTGAGCTTCCACTTCGGCTTTGGGTCGGCCGTATTTTGTTCTGGATAACTCCTTAATTTTAGCGGCCAATTCTTTATTGCCGGGAGTCGGCGGATAAGTGTGCATGTTAAATGATCGGCAGGCTTGATTGTCGATTAATAATTTAATGTAAGCGGTAAATTTCTCCACGTTAATCACATCGTATTCGTCAAAAACCGGGGCAAATTCTTTAGCCAGAATTTCGGCGTCTTCCACTCCTACTTTAAAAGCCACCATAGTGCCAGAAGTACCTAGCACTGCATCACGAATTGTCGTATCGTTATTCTTGATCAATTGGCTGATATACTGATGAGCCATGGTCATGTTAAGACGATACTTCCTAGCTTCAGATAAAATAGTGGCAATACTGTCTGTGGCGTAATTTTGGAACTCATCGATATATAGGTAAAAATCTTTGCGCTCTTCTTCGGGCAAATCTCCTCTGTTTAGGGCGGCCATCTGCAGCTTGGAAACGATAATCAGTCCCAATAGGTCAGAATTAACTTCACCGACTTTGCCTTTGGATAAATTGACCAATAGAATCTTTTGGTTATCCATGATTTCCCGAATATTAAATGCGGATTTTGGCTGACCGATGATATTTCTCATCATCTCGTTTTCGACAAATCGCCCCACTTTGGAAATAAGATATCCTAACATCTCTGATTTGTGAAAGTCGGTGGTTTTGGCCATTTCCTTTTCCCAAAAGCTTCTAACCACCGGGTCAGTTACCTTGGATAATTTATATTTCTGAAAAGCTGGATCGGTAAACATCCTGGGAATCTCGGCAATGGTTCCGGGATTTTCCTTATCAGCCATTAGAGTCAGCATGACATTCCTCATGTTGTGTTCAAACATCGGGCCGATCATTTCCGGCGGAAAAAGTTTATAGAAAATAGCAATCATTTCCTGAATGGCAAAATCTTTATCTTCGGGAGTGTCGACTTCCAGCATATTAAGTCCGGCTGGTCTTTCCAAATCAGCTGGGTTGAAAATTATCACGTCCTCGGCCCTACTTTTCGGAATGTGGGCCAAAATGTACTCAATCAAATCACCATGAGGATCAACGACACAAACCCCTTCTCCATTTTGAATATCCTGGATGGCCATACTGGAAATCATCACCGACTTACCGGTACCCGATTTACCGATAATATAGACATGGCGCCGGCGATCATCCCGTTTAATCCGAATTTGGGTGTCTACTCCGCGGTAGATGTTGTGGCCCAGGATAATCCCTTCAGTAGGTGCATTAACCGGAGCGGCTGCTTTTTTGGCCACCAGCCAATGAATGTTGGGAGTTTCAGTATCTGGCAGGGGAAAATGATAGACCGAAGCAACTTCTTCAGCGTTTAGAATGAATTTATGTTTTTCCGAAAAATTACGGTAGATAAAGTCATCAATCATTTTATCTTTATTCCCCATGCTTTTTTTCACAAAAGCATTGATGTATTCATAACCGCTATATTGAGAAAACGAATCAACTATATTGCGCATATTGGCAGATGCTCTTTGTCTATCGGGAGAAGATACGATTATTCTGATATTACAGTCAAAACCGGCTTTGGAAGTTTTTTCTTCCAAGCCCTTAACCATTTCTTCTTCCATTGGGGTTAACCGCCTGGGTTCGTCATAATAATCCGTCTGATCTTTTTTATCTTTCTTGGGCAGAACTGTTCTGCCGATTTGTGCCATAATCCCTTTACCAGAGGCTTTCATGGCCTGTTTCAAAGTCTTGCCCTGACTCATTTCTGAAGCCACTTTAGCTCCAGCCTTATGCCAACCAGGGTTGGATGAACGGGCAATTATCTGGATGACTGCTCCTTCATTCTCTTGAAATTTACTTAATACACTGGTTAATGAATTAAGCGGATCGGCTCCCAACTTTTTGTAGGAAAGAATGGGAAACATCGACTGCTTTTTTAATTTCAAATAAGCGGATTCAATATGGCCTTGGGGGCTAAAAATATTGTAATCAGTTACCACTTCAATTTGGGCTCGATCAAATTGGGCCTGGATCTGCTGTTCCATATACTGCTGCATGTATCTGGGCACCGTTACATAAAAAGAAATTAAACCTTTGTTGGCCACGATTTCCAGGGCAAAATGATCAGACCGGCCTAAGACAAAGGTTTTCAACCCTTTTTGTGATTTCATCCCTCCTAGGGTGCTAAAAAAGGCTTCCGCCGAGCCCAATTTTTCTTCCAGGGCTTTTCTTCGGTAATCCTCATCCATGCTCTCTTTGGGCACTGTCACCAAAAGCGTAACCATAGAAAAAGTATTAGACAATCTTCTTTGCTTTTTTATCAAGTAGCGCACCAAAAACATCATTGACCAACCAATCAAAAAAATTATTACTAAGCTCACCAAAATAATAAAAATCGGGTTGGAAAGAATAGTACCCCAGTCAAAACCAGATGTATTTAATGAAGGTAAGGTTGACATTGCTATTTTTTATTACGCAAAGCTAAAATTTTATCTGTTTTGATTTTGGCTTCTTGGATCAAGAAAAATTTATTAACACCCGGTATTTTACTCAACCAATTTTTTATCAAAACCAGTATCTCTTTGGCTTTTACTTTAACTTGCCGCAACAGCTCTTCGATTTTGGAAGAAACCTGTTCCCCTTCTGCTTTAAACTGTAATTTCTGCTGTTCATCCATGGCTTGATAGATTTCCGATAGATCCTCAGAAAGAATCCTCTCGACATTCTTGCGGATGGCAGTTTTGGCAATAGGAGCAGCTGGTTCAGCTTTAGGCGATGGTTGAACAGGAGCAGCCGTAGAGATTTTTTCTTTTTCCCTATCTAGTGCTGGTTGATCCGGTCGGCTTTCAACTCTCTCTGGTGAAGCTTCTTCCTCAACCTGTTGTTCAGGGGCTGATTGTTCAGGGGTACTTTCAACTCTTACTCCCAGCTGATGTTCCCGATCCGAAGGCTTTATCGGTGTAGGTTCCCGATAAAAATCTTTTTGCTCCCGAGTGCTGGGAGTTTGTTGTGAATCGTCTTGATTATTCATAATTGGTACTTTCAGTATAGCATTTTTTGGGTAAAAAGTCAATCCTAACCAATTGATACCAGGTCACTGTACTGACCTTGACTTTTTCAATACTATATGCTAGTATTCAGTGTTTCATGGAGGAACTGTTAAAAAACCAAACAAGGAGGAATTACCATGAGACGCGCTCTTTTGATCGCAGTCTTGGTGGTGTTGGCTTGGCAGCTTACTGGTTGTGGCGCTTGCTACAAAAGAGGCCCAAGTATCAGTTTTCCTTGGCGGGAAGAAAAATATGACCCGCCGCGTTACTTCCGGTACGACGAGTCCTGGATCGGTGTGGAATACCACGGTTCGCTGATCAAGCGAATTTCCTGGGACAGTCAGGATAATCCCGAACCGTGGGTTTTTCCCGCGAGCTGGGACCGAATCAACCTGACCATCCACCCCCGACCCGATCTGTCCAAAGATCAGGTTGTTGACAACGCCATAATCCGCTATCGGCACTTCGAGCACCGACTGCAGGTTAATGGATGGAATTGTTTTGATCATTCCATTCAGAACCTAGACAACGGCGGAAACCTGGCTGGAGTGGTAATCGTCAACTATCGCCGGCTGGTACAGCTAGAAGGAAATGAAGGCAGGGGCTGGGCGTTTCTGGGAAATCAGGTTGTTCGCAGCGACACCCTCTACTTCAACCTGATCATGTCCCCGCCGGGCAACGAGTATGTTTGTGGTTCCGGTCGGGAGATCCGGATGTACTACCGAGTACACCAGGCTGACAGTTGGCATCCAGTCGACTTCAGTCAACCGTTCGTCATCGAACCGCCAGCTGGCCGAGGAGGAGATGAATTCCAGCACTTCCTGATTATTCCCCCCAGCGGTCTGCCTCTGGAGATGATCGACGAGATCAATTACCAGATCGGTGCGGACCGAATCAGACCTGTTTCCTATCATGGCCATAACTACTACATCAGGGTGCCACGGGAACATCACAACTACGGGTCGCAGGCGGTGATGACCATCATGACCAGCTCCTCGGTATGGCTGGTCAACCGCAAGACTGCTACGGTCTGTCAGGAGAACGTCCCTGACGATATGATCCAGTTGACCCTCAACTGGATCAATCGGGACGACTACTGATCAGAATAACTTCTTTGGGGCACGTCGAGTCTAACTCGTACGTGCCCCTTCTTCTTTTCCTCAAAAAGGGCTTTATCCGCACTATCTGGTACGGGGTTGCAAAATAGGCTAAACTGTGCTATAATGTAATATAGAATTGGGATATTAGAAGTAGAAAAATTAAGGGGTGCACCATACTTTTGTGGGCACTTTTTTTGTTAGATTTTATGAAAAACATTCGCGAAGTACAATTTAATAGCTTTCGCTGGATTGATATTGTTAACTTTGGCCAAGAAGAAAAAGACTATTTGGCTAAAAATTTTAGTTTCCAACCCCTTGATCTGGATGACTGCCTCTCCCCTACTCAAAGACCAAAAACAGAACAATATCCCGGCTACATCTTCTTGATCCTGCTTTTTCCGATTTACAACAGACAAACCAGGCAAATCTTTCCCTCAGAAGTTGATTTCTTTTTAGGGAAAAATTATTTAATTACGGTTCATCGCAACGAATTATCACCGATTATCGATCTGTTTAATGTCTGTCAGGTCGACGAGGATAAAAGGAAAGAATGTCTAAGTCAAGGTCCGGCATATTTACTCCACCAACTATTAAACCAATTTTACCAATACTGTTTTCCTATGCTGGATCATGTTTCTTTAGATATTTCCCGGGTCAAGAAAGACATCTTTTCTGGCAATGAAAGAAATATGGTTACTGAGATCTTAATTATCCGACAAAATATCGCCGACTTCCGTAAAATAATGCAGGTTCATAAGAATACCGTGCAAAAATTTGCCGGCAAAAAAAACGGCCAATCTAATCAATCAATTACTTCTAAATTGCAGTTATATTTTGATGACCTGATAAACCTGGCTAAAGAAATTTGGGACAATTTGGAATCATTTCGCGAATCAATCGAAACCCTGCAACAAACCAACGAATCGCTAATCTCCAACCGGCTTAATGATATTATGAAATTACTGACCATGATTTCGGTAATTCTGCTGCCGATTACTTTAATCGCCTCAGTTTTTGGCATGAACGCCCGCAATATGCCGATAGTTGGACAAGTCAATGACTTTTGGGTTATTATAGGAATGAGTGCTGGTGTAGTTGTCCTAATGCTGATCTACTTTAAAAGAAAACATTGGATTTAATAAACATATCTATGGCTCAAAAACCAGAAGTTAAAACAGAAACCAAAACCGATCTTCGAGTAAGGATACCGGTAGTAGTCAGCATCGCCACCGTGGTTGGTTTGATTATTACTTTTATTGCAGCCGCTATCAAATTTCTTACCCTGAAATAAACAATGGATAACATATTCTATTTGCTAATCCCTCTGTTTATCGTCTTGTTGATCTGGGTGGCTCGCCATAACAAAAAATGGGTTACTTCTTCTTCGATTCTGGCCACCTACTCCAGGGATTTAACTACTTTAGCTAATGAAGGAAAACTAGACCCGGTCATTGGTCGTAAACATGAGATTGACCGGGTTATTCAGATTCTAACCAGACGCACTAAAAACAATCCGGTTTTAATCGGCGAATCCGGAGTGGGTAAAACGGCTATTGTCGAAGAACTGGCCAGCAAGATTGCCCGAGGTGAAGTACCGGAATCTATCAAGGACAAAAAGCTGTTGCAACTGGATTTAAGCGGCCTGGTGGCCGGTACCAAATACCGGGGGGAATTTGAAAAAAGGCTGAAAGAAGTGGTTAATGAAATTATTGCCGCCCAAGGCAAAATCATTATTTTTATCGATGAAATTCACAGCCTGGCCGAAGCCGGAGAAGCTACCGGGGCGATTGACGCTGCTGATATATTAAAACCGGCTTTATCCAGAGGGCAACTGCAAGCAGTCGGCGCCACTACGGCTGATGATTATAAAAAATACATTGAAAACGATCCTACCTTGGCAAGGCGTTTCCAACCGGTAATAGTTGCTGAACCGGATGCTCATGGCACTACGGAAATTTTACGGGGAATAAAAGGAAAATACGAAGAATATCATCATGTTCGGATTCCTGATTGGACTATCAAGCGGGCAGTGGATTTAGCCGATAAATATCTTAAAAACCGGTTCTTTCCGGATAAAGCGATTGATTTGATCGACGAAGCTAGCGCTAAAGTCCGCCTGGAAGTAATTTCTGATCCAGCCAAATTCCGCGAGAACCCAGCTCCGGAAGTTACTCCCGAAGATATCGAATCCATCGTCTCTGATTGGACCAATGAACTGGTCAAAATCGAAAAAGAAGCCAAAGAAGAGAAAATGGAAAAAGAACAAAAGGACGAATAATTATAAAGATGAGAGGAGAAGGTCCCCCCAACCCAGAGGAAGAAAGATTACAGGCTTTTGCTGAATTACGAAAACAGGTAAATCAAGGGTTAGAAGAAGCCACTGCCAAAAGGACAAAAGAAAACCCGCATCCATCAGAAGAAGAAATTTTAGCCGGTGCTTTTCGGGAGATGATCGAACCGCAAGTCAGAGATGCGGTTTTTGAATTTCGCGAAAAAGGCTATTCAACTCAATCATCCGGTTTTTATGGAGATTGTGGGGAAAAGCAATCAATCGATGGATGTTTTACTCTAGACGAGTCTACCAAAAGGCAAATTGAAGCATTGGGTGCTGAAGTAAAAAACGGCAACGAAGCCGGTTTACCTGGCTTAGGTGAAATATATACATTTATCCAATTTGAACCGACTAATTCTGATTTAGATGAAATTAAGACCAAATGGGATCAGATTGCCGACTTATTACCTGATTTAGGACAACCAGCCAAACCCGAAACTAGCGCCGGAGGTGAGGATTTTAGAAAAGAATTTGCTGCCAACAGGGTTGACGTAGAAAAAACAGTATTGAAAATCCGCTTAGCCCAAGATCCTGATATGCCAGAAGAATTCCGTAAGCCAATTGAAGATCGAATAGCGGAAATTGGAAAGGCAGACCAGTAGTATCATTTTTAAAACAACCTTACAAAAAGGGTTGTTTTTTGATAGAATAAATTTATGTTAAATTGCTGGAAAATGAAAAAACTAATATTGGCTTTAGCGCCGATGGCCGGCGTGACAGACTCGGCTTTTAGAACTCTTTGTCGTCAACTAGGCGCCGATATCGTGTACACGGAAATGATTTCGGCGGATGCTTTATATTATAAATCGAAAAAGACCTTAGAATTAATAAAGTTCAATAAATCGGAAAAACCGATTGTCGGGCAATTATTCGGTAAGCGTCAGGAATTATTTAAAGAAGCCGCCGCCCAGCTAGATCAGGCCGGGTTTGATGGCATCGACATAAATTTCGGTTGCCCAGCCCGTAAGGTGGTGCGTCACGGCGGCGGCGTCACTTTGATGAAAGATACCAAAAAATGCCGGGCTATTATCGAATCAACTTTGTCAGGAACTAAATTACCGGTTTCTATCAAAATCCGTTCCCAAATAGACAAAGTAACCGCTTACGACTTTATTAAGAAAATCAAGGACTTACCTATCGCTTCTATCATGATCCACGGCCGGCCTTATTCTAATCCGTTTAACGCCCCAATTGACTTTCAGATGATTAAGAAAGTAAAGCAGTTAGTTAAAATTCCGGTGTTGGGCAACGGTGGGATTAATACTCCGGAAGACGCCAAAGCCATGCTAGACAAAACCGGTTGCGATGGAATCGGCCTGGCCCGCGGAGTACGAGGTAAACCGTGGTTGTTCAAACAAGTTAAAGAATATCTAAAAAAAGAGGATTATCACTCCCCTACTTTAGCTGAGATTAAGAAAATTGCGCTGGAGCACGCTAGATTAAATTATAAGACTAAAGGTAAACACGGCATCATCGAGATGCGCAAGCATTTAATTTGGTATACCAAAGGTTTTCCCGAGGCAGCCAAACTGCGTCAGAAATTAGTTAGAGTTGCCAGTATAAAAGATATTGAGAAAGCCTTTAGAGTTTAAGGTAACGGCATTGGTTGAGACGGCTGGCCTTTTTTACAGGTGCCATCTGGCTGACAAACTCTCTGTGAACCAGGACATCCGCATCGTTGACATTTGGGTATCAATTCACCATCCTGGCAATAGAGTGGCTTATTTTCTGAACATTGGCCGTAAATGGTGTTGTCAGAGCAAACCTATACACAGGTTAATCCTATTTCTTGCCTATAAATCTGCACACGGTGGTTTTCTGTATCAGCAACATATATTTTATTATTATTTACATCTATACCTTGTGGACGCTGAAATTGTCCTTCATCGCTTCCTTCAACACCAAATGAAGCAATTAAGTTATAAGTATTATTTTCATGTGTTTGAAATATTTTTACTCGGTTACCGTAGATACTTGTTACAAAAATTTTATCTTCATTGACAGCTATTCCATAAGGGCGATTAGGCTGTCCTTCCCCTGTACTAAATACTGAGATCAAGTTAACAAGATTATCTTCGATAATTTCAAATATCTGAATGCGATTATTACCGTGATCTACTACAAATAACTTTTCTTCAATAATCTCGATATCTTCGGGGTAATTAAATTGTCCTTCTGCGGAACCATGAGAACCGAATTTGTTTAGAAAGGTAACTGTATTATCCTCATTCAGCTGAAAAATTTGAACGCGGTGATTAAGTCTATCCACTACATAAATTTTATTTTCACGAACAGCGATTCCTCCGGGCAACGAGAATTTTCCATTACCCGACCCATACGAACCGAAGGTTGTTAGTAAATCTACTGAATTATCCTCATGAATTTGAAAAATTTGAACGCGATTATTTTTATTATCAACTACATAAATTTTATCTTCGTTGACATCTATTCCCCATGGACGTCTAAATTGACCCGGCTCAGTTCCATAAGAACCGAATTTATTTAGAAAAGTAACGGAATTATCTTCCTGTATTTGAAAAATTTGAACGCGGTGATTATAATAGTCAGTCACGAAAATCAAATTATCTTTTGCTTTAACGTAATAAGGCCGTCTAAATTGACCGTCCTCTGAACCATTTGAACCAAATTGATTAATATAGCTATAAGTTTCAGATAAGTCTAATATATCCGATGGATTATCACAACATGTTTTTTCAACTGGATATTCTCCAAAATTATCACCGCAACATCCGAGCTGTGCATAGTAATCATAATCACCAAATTGGAAAAACTCGCCGCTGGGAAACATGGAGTGGTTGCCACAAACTAGATCATAAGGGCAATTTTTAACATTCGCATCTGAATCATTACAATCTGATATATCATTATTATTGCAAGTCTCAGGACAACCACTATTAGGTTTATCCGAGTTAATCCCCCACCAACAGTATCCATCTTCATCATCATCAAGACAGATTGTTTCATATGACTGATTGAGAGGAGTAGTTATTGGATAATGAGAGGCAATAAATTTTGTATGATTGCTAATATCATCTTCCAATAAAATAAATTTTCCATATCCATCATCCCCAAAATTGGCACCCGAGTTTCTGGCAATCCAATAAGTCTTTCCGACTAGTGGATCATCCTCTGGAATCTCTAAAGTATATGGCAACATATAGAGACCTGGTGTAATTTCGCCTATTCCAACCAATACCATTACATGTCCCCATGGATAATATGAAAAAGATAGGGGTCCATTTTCTATAAGAGCTTTTTTATTATCGTAAGTTCTTTTATCTATTTCTGTATGACCATTAATACTCCACGTTCTTTCAAGCCAATCATCACAAATATCTTCACAAGGATCTTCCTGGGCCGTATAAGGAAAACATTCTTCATCAACTATGCCGTTATCTTCAATGTATTCAAGAGCAAAACCGGGCCCCCCTCCCATACAACCTTGTTCGACACTACATGAAACAAGTTGCTGTTCAGAGAGATCAATATCTAGATGTTGATTAAAATAGAGGTTTATTAATGGTTCAATTGTGCCGATGGCGCCAAAAGCCCAGCAACTACCGCATTGTCCTTGTTCTCTGACCTCTGTTAGCCAATCCTGATTATGCTGGTTTCGCCAGTCAAAGATAAATGGTTCAATTTCCTGATGAGAAGATGTTGTCAATGCATATTGGTCTCTTAAGTCACCACTAGAAGGAACGCTAAGATCAAAATAACCATCAACATAGTAATCAAAGCCACGAAGAGCTGGTAAATGACCGTTGAAAATTTCTTTTTTCTCAGCATAGGACAAATTAGCCATTCTGCTTTCTTTTCCAGCCACCCAATATTTCCTATTAGCCTGATTATATTTGTTAATCTCTCCGATCCTTTGCTCTACCTGGCTGTTTTTTAAATCCTCTTGAAACGTGGCGATTCCCTTGATGGCCACTTCTTTTTTTAACTTACCTTCTTGGGGTAATCTTAAAATTTGGTCAATTTTTAGGGAAGCATTAGATACCTCGGTTATAAAAGAAGTTATCTTGGTAGAATCTAGGACACAAGTTTCTTCGCAGACCTGATTAAAATTAAAACTACCGGTTTGAGGATAGCTGGCTTCAAACACTAAATATTCATTGCCCTTATCATCAACTGCAATAACTCTGGCATAACTGTCTTCTCTTTCTAAGATGACATTACCGGTCAAACCGATTGACTGCGTGGAATCAATGGCCAGATTTATTGGCTGATCACTACTGTAATTCCAGTTGATGGTTTTGGCTTTTACTAATCCATCTGTTTGCATAGTAAAATTAGGCAGTTCAGTTTTTTGGCCTTTAATATCTTTAAAAGCAATAGTGGCCTGAACATCAATAAGTGGGGGTGGTCTAAAAGAGTAAAACAGACCAGCTAAAACCACAGATGTGCCAGCAACAATGTAAGTAACAGTTAAAAACACTTTGGTTACTGAGATGGCTTTTACTTTGATTTTTTGCATAGTTTGCATATTATTATGGTTTTAATACCACCAAACAAGCCACGGCCACGGAAGCAGCAGCCACTGAAACCGCTACTGTCATAAATACTTGAGTGAAGGCAGCGGTTTTGGCTTTGGTTTTTACTCTTATCTTTTGCATGGTTTGCATGAGAGTAAATTAAGGCAATTCCATCGGCTGACTGGGTTTTCCTTTTTTACAGGTACCATCAGACTGGCAAACTCCTTGTTGGGTTGGACAACCGCACTGCTGACAATCGGGGATTAGTTGACCATTCTCACAGTACATCGGTCTGACTACTGAACAAGCGTCATAAAAGGTACCATCTGTACAGGAAAGAGAGTTGGAGAATTCTAGCTGATGATATGTAAAAGCATCATTTAGATCAATGTTATCGGGTAACGATTTGTGATGGTCATGATGAGCTTCCACTGTGTACGGGAAATGGATGCCAAAACCGAGAATATCCCCGTATGTCACGACAATATCGCTAGAATCAGCGGATACTCCCTGGGTTCCGACAAATGGAATAGCTAATTCAGCCTGATATGTGGTTCCAGCAAAATGATCAGCTCCTTCAAAATCAACGGTATGGGGCGGATAATTCATGTTGTAATAATTCCAGCCACCAAAGCCTATGTCTATAGTGTAACATCCATCAAACGGAGGGTATGATTGCTGATAGTAGGGATCTTGGAATTTCTGGAAAAGTTTAGCGTCCTCCTGGAAAAATACTAACCTCCTGTCAAGAGAGCCCGATCCATAATCTCCGTCATCCCCTTCCTCAAAATGAATATAAACTCTACCTACGTAATTATCTCCGACTCCTTGCAATTTACTTACTTTAATTCCCATAAACAAGGTAGGTTCTCCACCTACTTCGCCATTTTTTAGGTATAAATCATATGCGCCATCTGTTCCCCGATTTTCGTAGTGTTTGGCGTATTGCCATTCTGCTTCTTCAATAACACCGTCAATGGTAGGAATAACAATAGAACGAGGAGCTTGATATTTTGTATATTTCAACACAACAAAGCCATAAGGAATTGAGAATGTTTCATTATCAAAAATTTCATCATCAATCGTTATATTGATTTTGCCTGAATAATAACCGGCTGGGGCATTACTTGGAACATAAAGAGTAACTGGCACATCTATAGAGCCTGGATCAAAGGCCATTTCTGCTAAATCAGCCTGGAGATAATTATATTGTTCAGCTGCAACGTCTTCTAGGACATTTTTGTTAACATCAACGGCTCGACGAGCCGGGGTAGCCGAGACTGTAACGCTACTTAATTGAGATCCGGTTATATTGGTAATAGTTAGAGTTTTATCAACATTGGTAGCTTCAGTTATTATGCCGTAACTTAAACTGGTCTCTGAAACTGTAATCGGTGTATTGTAAGCTCTTAAGACGTCAATACGACCACCACCTTCGTCAAAGGCACTACTCTGTACTGGATATTTTAGATACAGTTGCATGTTTATCGATTCATCTGGTGTCTGGAAAAACCCAGTTGATTGATCATATATCATGTCAGGAGCTACTTCTTCGAAAATACGTGTCCCGATAGTAATTTCTTGACTTGCATTCATACAAAGCCAGTAGGTTCCTTGGCTGACATATGACAGTTGGGCTCTGAAAGTGTCCAAGTCTCCCTCATAATAAGTGCCGGAATGACTCCAACTGACCTGTTGCAGGACCCCTCCCGGATAGTTGTTATCATCTGTCCTCAAGATTGCGTTTTCAATGGCTTCCAGATCGACTCCTTCCGCTTCACCGTGGGGCCAGACAAAATGAGCATAGGGATCATTTACATCAATTCCTAGAGTAAGTTTAGTGCAAATTTCATTGGTGGTTACTGTGTTATTATAATGCGACTCCCATTCTGAATGTCCGACATAGCGATTTATGTTTGTCGGGGCACCGCTGGTTACTAGAATTGATTTTATCTGAAGAGGGGTATAGTCCGGATAGGCCTGCTTTAACAAAGCAACTGCACCAGCTACATGAGGGGCAGCCATAGAGGTACCAGAAATAGCGGTATGTTTGTCGTCTAAACATTGATTTTCGTACCAGGCATCCCCCAGCTGAGCTGCACAAATAGAAGACCCCGGAGCCACTACATCCGGCTTGAGATAAAAACCAAGAACATCAACTGGTCCCCTGGAACTAAACTCAGCAATGTTGTCTTCATTATCAGTTGCCCCGACAGTAATTACCTTCTGCGCTACTCCGGGGGTACCGATTCTTTTATAATCATAATCGTTGCCTGCTGAAACTACTGTCACTGCACCGTTATCAACCGCTGTGTTAACCACTTGAGCCAATAGATCAACACCGGGCCAAGTAACCGTTCCTCCTAAACTCATATTAATTACATCCGCCTGATCAGAAAAATCACCGTCTTGGTTAGGATCAACTGCTCTTTCAATGCCACTAATAATCCAGTCAAGCTTTCCTCTTCCGCTTTGGTTTAGTACTCGATAAGCTAATATATTTGCGTCTGGAGCAACTCCTTTTAGGGTGCCGTTACCAGCTGCTGTGGCAGCCACATGAGTACCATGCCCATTGTAATCCATCGGATCGTTGCTTTCTTCGACTGGCAAACCACAATCTGAGCCGATCCACCCTTCGCAAGTGACAAAATCGTGACCACCAATTATTTTAGTACAGCTGCCATCATTGATATCATTGTCGGTTTTACAAACACCCCCTGAACAGCCCAAAGGACAATCTATGAACGTCCTAGCACGCTGCTCATTTTCGTCGCAGAAGACCTCTCCCACTCTATCATTATTACAGGAGTCTAAATTAATACCAGTACTGTCGCCTGCCCTACCATGATGACAAATATTTAATCCACCGTCCGTATCAGCACAGTTTTGACCCGGGCTTTCCAAAAACTCCTCCGGAAAGCAGTTATCAGTTATTTCTGGTACAAAACAAGCACCTAATTCCGGGTTAGTATAGTCAACCCCAGTGTCCAAAATGGCAATAGTTATTCCCTGACCAGTAATCGCCTGGCCCTGGTCATCCGTTAATTGCCAAATGTCATCAGCATTAATTTGGGGTACTGAATCAGCTAAATGAGCCTGTACGATATAATTAGGGGTAACTGACTTAACATAATCTGATTTTTTTAGTTTCTTTGCGTCTTTGGCGTCGATGTCAAAAGTATACCCATTAAAAACATTTTTAAATTCTTTTCTGTCTTTTAGTTTTCCCTTGCCGATTTTCTTTTCAAAATCAGCTAAAGCTTTGCTTTTGGTTTCATCCAAGTTTGCTTTGTAAGTTGTCAATTCTTGGTCAATTTGGGCTTCAGTCTTCCTTTTATCCTCCAGCAATTTTTTCTTGGCCAGAATTGATGGATCTTTCAATTCAACGATATAGCCGACAATCTGGGGCTCCTCTGTTTGATCAGGCATGGTCGGTTCAACAAAACGAGCTTTTTCTTCTACAGATATTCCTTGTACTTTTTCTACTTGAGTTACTTTTTTGGTAGACCGATTCATATACCCAAACATAACAGCATAAACCGCTATGGATGCCGCCATTACGCTAATCACAGTTATGAAAACTTTGGTCACCGAAAAGGTCTGGGTTTTTTGAACGGTTTTTTGTTCTTGTTTTTTGATTGGTTGATTGTTCATGGTTTTTTATAATTCAATATTTTTTTAAAGTTAAAAACACTTTGGCAACTGTTTTGGTTTCTAG
>JAIWBS010000081.1:0-3421 GCA_048633705.1 Pirellulales bacterium | reverse complement strand
TCGTCGATTCTGTCTCCAATTGGTTTATACTCAGCTAGACGATTAGCAACATCCCGATAAGGAGAATCTTTAATCCAAATGAAAGCAAAAGCACCGCCGCCGATTATAGCCAACCCCACAATAACTGCCACAATCACTTTGGTGTTGGTTTTGGTCTCGGTTTTTTGTTCTGTTTTAATTTGGTCTGGTTGTTGTTCTTCGTTCATAATATTCTATTAATGATTATTATATTATTACTTTATCACAAAATCCAGTATTATTCCAGTTATTAGAGCTAAACCGGACATCACAAAGATAAAGATATAATTCCATTTTTCCTTGGTGGAAACTAGAGTCCTTAAAATATAATCTAGGGCCTGACTATCCTGATCATTTATCTCCTTGGCCTGCTTGATCTTTTTCCTCAGCTGATTATCGGTTATCAACTTAGCTCGTTTATCGGAAATCTGATAGCGGTGGATAAAGTAAATAATAAAGCCGATGGTACCAACATACCAGGAAATTTTGACCCAGGTGTTACTATAAAAATTTAATACAATAATTATCCGATAAGCTAAAGTGGCAATAATACCGGACCAAAAGTAGAAATTACGTAGAAATTTGGAATGTTCTTTAGTTTGAGGCATTACTGGATTGGCAATTATAGTAATTATTTAAAGTGTCATCAGGGGAATCACAACAAATGTAGTTTCCATTTTTTTCGATTAAATATTCCCCAACATCATCACCGCAGCACATTTCTATCCCATAAACAGCCCTATAGTCTCCGTGATCAGCTTGTTCTCCTGATAATGCCCAGGCATCAGTGTAACCACAATATGATACCGTCGTACACAAACTCTGTCCTTGATCACAATCCCGCCATTTACCTGAACCGTCATTCATACAATAATGACCTTTTATTCCGTCGTCATCGATATCGGCCATGCTACAAGGCGGCTCTCCGGGAATACAGGAACCATAACAAAGTCCATCGTAGACACAATCATATGACTCATTGCAACAAGCATAATCGCTTGTTTGGATATATAAAGATAGATTATCCTTTCGATAATTATAGTGCTTTCCTTCAACACAATCACCCAAGCTAACCGAACCACTTGTGTTAGTGTTCAAGTTTAGGTTAGTGCTCAAGTTAGTATTAACGTTACTGTTATAGTTATAGTTTTGGTTTAAATTACTGTTTACATTATCTTCCGGCTTACAATCAATACCTCTTTCACAGGCAGTATGTGGTCCTGCCTCAATTCCACCAGTAGTACCCCCCAAACAATAGCTAAGGGTATAGTAGCCGCATGGTTGCTCATCACAAGCTGTCTGATGGGCAGCATCAGAGTAGGAAGTATAAATGTAAATGTTTTGAGCAGCTGAACAACCGGACTCTGGAGGATTTGAAGCAATGGGAATACCTTCGCTCACCGAAGACAGCAACATTCCAATACCTGAAGAGCCACTCGCTCCAGCTACACCATCAGCTGGATAAGACGGGGTAGTTTGATTATTATAATATAACTCTAAAGCGCTCTGGATCAGTTTGATATCCGATACCCTCTTGGCATCTCTTGCCTTTTGGTTACTTGAAGATCCGTAAGATCCGTAAGTCGGAGCTAGGCCCTCTCCGTTTGGATTATAACCGTTTTCGATTTCGGTCCTATCATCAAATCCGTCACCATCAGTATCCTTCTTGGTCGGATCAGTCTTATAAGTCTGGTTTTCTTGATAATCTGTTAAACCATCTCCATCCGTATCAGTGACTTTTTGTCCTTGATACTCAACTGATTTATACTTCTGGTTAGCCGTATTCAGGCCATCGGCATAATAGGACAAGTAATATTTATTTACATTTTTAGCTTGCACTTTATCCAAAGGTATTTGATAAGTAAACTCGTAGCCGTCCTCTGTTACTTTATAAGGATAATTTTTGTCGGTAAAATAATCTTTGGTCTGGATACTATCTAGTTTTTCTTTCAAGGTTTTGGCCCAATACTGTTCAGTGTAATAACGGGAATTAGAATTGGCAGCGGCTGCGGCATCTACCTGGTCGATTTCTTCATCCGTAGTATCCAACAGATCCGGCCAATCGCTAGGATATTTTTCAAAAAGTCTATTGTAGTGGCTAAGAGCTGATCGTAAAGTACTAACCCTGTCCCCTTGTTTTCTGATTTTTTGCTCATCTTCATTAATGCCTTCAGCTTCTCTTTCAATCTCATCCCAAGTAATCACGTCTGTCGGTCTTTCAATAGTTACGTTTTCATTAATATTCTTCAGTTCTATGGTCAGATTAACTACCAGCTGTTTACCTTCGAATCGGGCCAAATCTTCCGGCGGGACAAATTTGAGGATCAACTCCATCTTCCGGGGAATACCGGTATTTACATCCAGCCAGAAATTGATTGCGGTATTATCCTGCACGTACTTAAAGATATTCTGATAATAAGGGTCGTCGAAGTTCTCATAAGTTTTTTCGTCATACTTATAAATACTTTTATCACCAAATTTCTCTTCCAAAACTTCTGTGGTTTTTTTGTACCATTCTTTCAGTTGGGTATGATCTAGGGCTAAGGTGATTTTTTGAGTTTTGTAACCGGAAATTGTTTCTTTGCCTCCTGTCTTTTCTATTTTTATCAAGTTGGTATCTGAAGCCAAAGTGATCACTTCAAATATTTGCTCCTGGATTTGCCTAGGTTCGTCTTGGTCCCCACTGATAATATTTATATACCTATTATATTGATCATTATCCCCCAAGGAAATCCACTTACCAACATAGGCCGACATGTCAAAAAAGAAGTTAAGGGGAAATTTATCTATCCTGAAGTAAAGATCGTCCTCTAATTTTTTTACTTTGCCGTCTATGGAAAAAGTGGTACCCATGGTACTGTAATGGCCGGATAAACCAAATTCGTTCTCCGATACTTCGGCAGTGCCCTTTTTGTAAATTCCTTCCAGCTTCAGAAATAAATCAACATCAGTGGGAAATATCCCCTCCCACATGCTGTCCAAATAATCAATTTCCGGAGTGCAGTCTTCCCCTTCAACACAAGATGTATTGGTATTATCATTAATATTTAAATTTATCGGTTCGACTCCGGCTTCTCGATCTTCAGCCTTAACTGATAAACTGGCTTCATAACGAGCTTGCTCTATGTCACCCAGTTCTGTAAAAACAGCTGCAATCACTTCATCTATGCTGGGAGTTAAAAAGGGAATAGAAATATACCCTCTTTCCCAGGCAAAATAGCCGCCGCCCAACAGTAAAGCTAAACCCAAGAATACTCCCAAAAAAATAAAAAGCCCTTTGCGGCTTTTTTTTGATTTAGGGGCTTCGGATCTAAAAGAGGCGGACTGGGCTTTCAAACTGATTGAAGGCTGCTTCGGAGAAAACGGAGCTGTAGCTGGAGGCGGAGTGCTAGGCGGGTTATCA
>JAIWBS010000080.1:0-4435 GCA_048633705.1 Pirellulales bacterium | reverse complement strand
GAGCCACTTCGCCAAATAGTAAATGAACCAGGGCAGAAATTGTTCCGATCACCATTAGGTAAAATACTACTACCAAAAAGCCGGACTGTTTGGCAATATAGGGCAAACCAAAAATACCCACTCCGATTACAGTACTGGTTAAGGTAGCTAAGCCGAAAAGTTTCTTTTTCATAAAAATAACCCGTTTAGGTTATTTCAATTATAATATATTTTCTACTTTTTTTCTATTTTTTTGTCTAATCCTAATTGATTATAAAGCTCGGCGAATTTGCGTTTTCTTTCCGCCTTATCAAAAACTTCTTTGCGAATTATCGCCTTTTGGATTCTGATATATTTTCTAATTCCCCTGGCTGGCCGTTTTTTCATATCTTAAATAATACAACTAAAAATATTTTGAACTTTACCTTTTGAATTTTGAATTTTTCATTCTAAAACCAACCGCTGGCTTTCCTTTTCTCTACCGTGTAAGTACCATCCCGGTTGTACGTTAAGGTAAAATTTCGGTTGCGGGCATCTTCAAACTTGGCCGGCCTGTTGTACCTGGCCGCTCTGAAGAAAACCTTGGCCTCCTCATAGTCCAAATCGTGGTCCAGGTAATTAATCCCGAATTTGGCTGATTTCTCGCCAAAGACTTTATAGCCATGGACATCTTGGACAATGTTTTGTGGTTTTTCTTTAGCCATACTAATAATGTTTATCCCTTAAATAATTTTCTATTTTAACTATATCTTCTGGTCTGCCAAAATCCTGCCAACTACTCATTTCTTTTACTTTTACTTTTTTCTCCTTGGCTAACAAAGTAATTGCATCAACTATTTCATATTCACCGCGAGATGATTCTTTTATTTGTTTTAACTTATCAAAAATTTCCGGAGTGAATTTATAAAAAGCGGTATTGACTAAATTGCCGATAAACTGCTGGGGTTTTTCTACTATTTCTTCCAGAAAACCCTGATCATCAGTTTTTAACACTCCATATTGTTCTGGATTGTCAATTTTTAAGCCGGCGATGTAATTTAAATCATCGTCTTTCATCATTGATTTGATATCTTCAGCGGCAAAAAGACCATCGCCGGCAATGGAAACAAAATTGGTTTGGCCTACTAAATCCTCGGCGGCCATCACAGCGCAAGCCGTGCCGTATTTTTCCGGCACTTTAATAAACTGGTTGACAATCTGAGCAGGAAAATCGTACTTATTTACAAATTCTTCAAACTGTTCAGCTTTATAGCCAACCACCAGTATCATTTCCGTAAAACCGGCCGCAAGTAAATCTTTCATTTGGTAAAACAAAAACGGCCTACCGGAAATTTCCAGCAAATGTTTTGGTTTATCCTGAGTCAGATGCTTGAAACGCGTTCCTTTACCAGCCGCTTGAATTACTACCTTTTTAATCATCTTATCTTTCGAATAATGTTATAAACGGTATGCCACAAGGGAGAAATTGAATACTCCCAAGTTCCCAAATAGTGCTCCTCGAATCCACCGAACCCTTTTTTGAACCGGGTAACGCCAGCCCAAGAATGATGGGGGTCATCAGAATCAGCAATCCCCCAAAAATCATAGAGGCGGTAACCAGCAGCTCGGGCCCATTGAACTACCTGCCATTGCAACAAATAAGGGGCCATTAAATTTCGGTATTGATAGTCAGAAGCGCCGTGCATATAAGTAACCGTATCGCCAAACCAGGAAGTTAGATTGGCTGCAATTACTTTTCCTTGATAGGAAGCCAGAAACAATTTTATCACTCCGCAGTTATTCAAAGTACTCATCATGGTTTGATAATAGCTGCAGGGATGCGGCCGAAATTTATCGCGTTCTTTAGTCTTATTCAACAGCCGGCAAAATTGATCAATAGATTCGACCTGGCAATCTTCTTGGATTTTTACACCTTTTTTCTGGGCCAAGCGGATGTTGTAGCGTGTTTTTTGCTTCATCTCCTTGAGTAGAATTTCTTCATCTTTTTTTAAATCCAAAAACAAAGTGTCCTTTGGTTGTATAGTTTTGGTGGGAGACAAACCGAATTTTTCCAGATCAATCCTGAAGGTCGGTTCCACTCTTAAAAACATGGCTTCCTGCTGCTTGGCATAGATTTTTAATTCATAAAATAAATTGCCCCAGATTTCTTCCTTATCTGTATCGGGCAAATTTTGGTCAACTATCGGCCCTCTGGGGCAATAAACATAGCAACGGCTAAGCGGCAGCTGAATACATATGGCAGTGGCACTGCCGATCAGCTTGCCTTGATCTTTGACGCCAATTCGCAAAACATTGCGGGTTTGTACTTCTTTAAAATCTCCCCAGTGCCAAGACTGTAAAAACTGGGAGTTAGTCTGACTGGCTAAAAAATTGTCCAGTTCGTCTTTGTTTTTTAATTTTACTATCTCCATTATCTACTACCTATAATTCTTAAGGCTTGTTTAATTCTATCAGCTGTACCCAGAATGCTGGCTGGAATTTTTTTAATAACTTCCCGCGCCTCCCTGACCGTATAGCCCAATCCGACTAAACCTTCTAGCACCTCCCGATCGCCCGATGAAATCGTTTTATCATCACGATCAACAATTTTGCCTTCTAATTCCAAGATTATCCTCTGGGCGGTTTTCTTGCCAATGCCGGAAACTGAAGTCAGAAAATCAAGGTCTTCACTAAGAATCGCTTTTTCCAGTTCTGATACTTTGGCAATACTGATAAAAGCCAAAGCTGATTTAGGGCCGACTGAAGAAACCGACAACAGTTTCTCAAAAAAACCTAATTCTTCTTCGGATAAAAAACCAAACAAATCCAAGACATCCTCCCGAATGTGTTGGAAAGTATGTAGAGTAATCGCCTGATCTGTTTTTAAATCGTCAAAATAGGTAGTCGGCACAAAAACTTTATATCCGACGCCGTTCGTCTCTATCACCAGATAATTACCTCTTTTGCTCTTGATTTTCCCGGTAATTGAGGCTATCATATATGTCCATTATAACATATGTTAAGATAATAATGATGAAATTCCAACTTAAGTCCCAATTTAAACCGACCGGCGACCAACCTCAGGCCATCAAAAAACTAGTGGCCGGTCTAACCAAAAAGCAGCGCGACCAGGTACTCTTGGGTGTAACTGGCTCCGGCAAAACTTTTACCATGGCCAATATTATCCAAAAAGTGCAAAGGCCAACCCTGATCATTTCTCATAATAAAACTCTAGCCGCCCAGCTGGCTTCTGAATTCAAGGACTTCTTTCCCCAAAACGCTGTTCACTACTTTGTTTCTTACTACGACTATTACCAACCGGAAGCCTACATTCCCCGTACTGATACCTATATTGAAAAGACTACTCAGATAAATGAGGAAATCGACCGCCTGCGCAATGCTGCCACTTCTTCCCTTTTATCTAGAAAAGATGTGGTTATTGTAGCTTCCGTCTCCTGTATTTACGGCCTGGGCTCCCCCGTTGTTTACGAACAAGTAAAGATTAGTTTAAAACAGGGACAAAAAGTCGACCGCGCCAAATTGTTAAACCAATTAATAAAAATACGCTATGAGCGTAATGACTTTGATTTTCAAAGAGGAACCTTCAGGATAAAGGGCGATAGGATGGAAATCTATCCTTCATATTGGAGTGAACAAGTTATTAAAGTAGAATTTATTGGTGATCAGATTGAAAAGATAAAAATAGTTGATGTTATCACCCAAGAAACCTTAGATCGAGTCAAACAAATCGACATTTACCCGGCCACCCATTATGTAGCACCAGAAGAAAAAGTGGAAAAAGGCCTAATCGAAATTGCTGGTGATCTGAAAAAGAGGTTAAAGGAATTTAAGGATCAAAATAAATTATTGGAAGCTCAGCGGTTGGGGCAGAGAACCAAATACGATCTGGAGATGATCAAAAATACCGGTTTTTGCAACGGAATTGAAAACTATTCCCGCTATTTTGACGGACGCCGACCCGGCCAACCGTCCTATACTTTAATCGACTATTTCCCTAAAAACTTTTTATTGTTTGTTGACGAATCACACATGACCATCCCTCAAATCAATGGCATGTACCACGGGGACAGGGCCCGGAAAGAAGTTTTGATTGAACACGGTTTTCGGCTTCCTTCGGCTCTGGACAACCGACCTCTGAAATTTAATGAGTTTGATAAAAAAATTAATCAAATTATTTACGTTTCCGCTACTCCCAAGGAATATGAATTAAAGAAATCCCAACGGGTAATTGAGCAACTGGTTAGACCAACCGGTCTGCTTGATCCACCAATCGATATCAGACCAACTAAGGGTCAAATCGACGATCTGCTTTTAGAGATTAAAAAAAGGGTGGCAAAAAAACAAAGAGTATTGATTACTACATTAACCAAGAGAATGTCGGAAGATCTGGCGGATTACTTAAGAGAATTGGATGTCAAAGTCCAATACCTCCATTCGGAAATAAACACCATGGAAA
>JAIWBS010000079.1:0-4393 GCA_048633705.1 Pirellulales bacterium | reverse complement strand
TATGCCGGACCTCTTATGATCAAAGAAGTGACTGAATTAGAAAAAGTGATCAAAAAGCCCAAGAGACCTTTAGTCGCTATTATCGGCGGGGCCAAGATTTCCAATAAGATCAAAGTTATAAACCAATTATTAAAGAAAGCTGATTATGTTCTACTGGGTGGAGCTTTGGCCAACACTATTTTGATCGCCCAAGGTATTCAAGTGGGAAAGTCTTTAATTGAAAGGGATTACATTAATATTGCCAGACAATTGCCCATCACTAATATCAAATTGGAAATCCCAGTTGATGTAATGGTCGCAACTCACATTTCTAATAAAGCCAAGGCTACTTACCGGCCGGCCGGCCGGATAGGCAAAAAGGAAATCATTTTGGATATCGGACCAGATACTATAGAACTTTATAAGAGTATTATCAATTCCGCTCAAACTGTAATTTGGAACGGGCCAATGGGTATGTATGAACTGCCCAAGTTTGCCAAAGGCACCGAACAAGTAGCCGAGATTGTGGCTAAGGTTAAAGCTAAAACTTATATCGGAGGAGGGGAAACCGTTGATGCAGTTAAAAATTATAAATTGGATAAGAAGATAAATTTTATTTCCACTGGCGGCGGAGCCATGCTCAAATTCATTCAAGATGGAACCTTGCCGGCATTAAAACCATAAACTTTATAATAAATGAATAAAAACGCTAAAATCCACGCTGTAGAAATTTTAGACTCCAGAGGTTACCCCACTATCAAGGCCAAAGTTTTTTTGGAAAACGGAGTCTGGGGTAGCGGTTCTGTACCAGCCGGAGCCAGTAGAGGAAAAGGTGAATCTACCGAATTAAGGGATAATGATCCGTCCCGTTATCGGGGTAAGGGTGTCAAAAAAGCTATTTCCTTGGTTAACACCCGTCTCAATCGTCTTCTTAGGGGAGCTGATATCAATAACATCAGAGAGATAGACAAGAAGATGATTGAAAGTGATGGTACCAAGACTAAGTCTGATTTGGGAGCTAACACCATTTTATCCGTTTCTTTGGCTTGTGCCAGGGCCGGTGCTTTGTTCAACAACAAACCGCTTTATCAGCATATTCGTGACATCTATAATTTGGGTTTTAAAGATTATCAACTGCCCTTACCAATGATTAATGTAATTAATGGCGGTCAACATAGTGATAGCCGTTTGTCGATTCAGGAATACATGATAGTACCCAAAGCCGATAAGTATTCCGAGATTATCCGACTAGGCGCAGAAGTCTTCCATCGACTTGGGGAGGTGCTAAAGTCCAAAGGCAAAAGAACTTCGGTTGGCGATGAAGGAGGTTATGCCCCTGACCTGGAAAATAACGAACTACCCTTTACTTGTATTCTGGAAGCGATTACCGCAGCTAATTTTACTGCTGGCGAACAAATTACTCTGGCATTTGACGCAGCAGCAGACGGTTTTTATAGCTCAGAACAATCTAGGTATTACCTGGAACTGGAAGACTCTTCCTTAACTGCTGACCAGCTGGTGGCTTTATATTCCGATTGGGCCAATAAATACCCAATTGTGTCAGTCGAAGATGGTTTGGCGGAAGAAGATTATGCCGGCTGGGCTTTGCTCAATCAGAAACTGGGCAAAAATATTTTAGTAGTCGGTGATGATTTATTCGTTACTAGTCAGGATAGATTAAAAGTGGGAATTAAAAAGTCGTTGGCCAATGCTATTATCATCAAACCTAACCAGATTGGTACTTTGACCGAAACTATTGATACTGTCCGGTTGGCCCAGGCTAATAAAATAAAGACGATTGTGTCACACAGGTCCGGAGAGACCTGTGATCCCTTCATTGCAGATCTGGCGATTGCCGTAAAGGCCGACTTTATAAAAACCGGATCGATGTCACGTGGCGAAAGACTGAGTAAATACAATCGATTATTAGAAATCGAAGAGGAACTATCAGAATAATGCTAAATCGTAAACCATTTTTATTACTGATTCTAGACGGCTGGGGGATTGCTCCAGCCAATAAGGGTAATGCTATTGCTTTGGCCAAAACACCTACCATTGATTGTTTATCAAAAAAGTATCCTTATACCACTATCTGTGCTTCTGGCCCTTGTGCTGGTTTATCCCAAAAGCAAGTGGGTAATTCTGAAGCCGGGCACATGAATTTCGGAGCGGGACGGACAGTTGAACAAGAAAACGTAGTAATCGACAAAAGTATTAAAGACGGCACCTTTTTCAAAAACCCGGCTTTTGTCGAAGCAGTCAATCACATCAAGAGGAATAAATCCAATTTGCATATCATGGGGCTTTTGACCTACAATCAGAGCCCACACGCTGACCCTGATCATCTAATGGCTTTAATCGAAATGGCCCGTCAGTACGATCTGCCTAAAGTGTTTCTTCATCTTTTCACTGACGGTCGTGATTCACCTCAATTTGCTGCCATCAAGCTGGTTAAAGACTTGGAGAATAAACTGACTCACAGAGAAACGATTGCAACGGTCATGGGCCGTTTTTATGCCATGGACAGAAACAAAATTTGGTCAAGGACCAAAAAGGCTTATGAGGCGATGGTTATGGGAGTGGGTAACAAAGCAGCAACTGCCGAAGAAGCAATTCTGCAAGCCTACAACCGTAAAGAAACTGATGAATATATTCAACCGACTATTTTATTGCAGGATCATAAGCCACCTTCTGTGGTCGCTGAAAGAGATTCAATAATCTTTTTTAATTTTAGATCGGATAGAGCCAGACAGATTACCAAGTCATTTGTTCAAAAGAAATTCAACAAACTAAATCCAGGAGCTTTCAGTCGTAAAAAAATTGCCAAAAAATTGCGTTTCATCGCTATGACCGATTTTGGCCCAGACCTGGAAGATGTGTTGACTGCCTACCCCTCTGAAGATTTAGAAGAAACTCTGCCTATGCAGCTAGCTGACTTAGAACAACTTTACATTTCGGAAAGCGAAAAGTTCGCTCACGTTACTTACTTTTTTAACGGTGGTTATCCTGATCCAGTAGGCAATGAAGATAGAATAATGATTCCTTCACCCGGGGTAGAGTCATACGCTGAGGTTCCTGAAATGAGCATTAAGAAGCTGACCAATACTGTTGTTAAAAAGATTAAAGATAATCAATACGATTTTATCACCTGCAATTTTCCCAATCCGGATATGATTGGTCACACCGGAGATCTGCCAGCCGGAATTAAGGCGGCTGAATCAGTTGATCAGCATACAGCTGTTTTGGTCAGGGAAATATTAAAAAGAAACGGAAAAGCAATAATTACCGCTGATCACGGAAATTTAGAGGTGATGATTAATTTAAAGACCAACGAAGTTAATACCGAGCACACAGTAAATCAGGTACCCTTTATTTTAGTGGATAACGAAAATAAATCAGCTAAGTTGGACAGCCAAGGTGTTTTGGGTAATGTGGCCCCTACAATTTTGGATTTATTCGGAAGGTTAAAACCGAAAGAGATGAAAAGTGATAGCCTGCTTAAAAAGAAGAAAGGAAAATAAATGGAAAAAAAACCGTTTGTCTTGATTATTCTAGATGGTTGGGGAATAGCTCCTCCGTCTAGAGGAAATGGGATTACTTTGTCTCAGACTCCAAATTTTGACAGCTTGATTCAGTATTTTCCCACATTAACCCTGCAGGCCTCTGGTGAAGGAGTTGGTTTATCTTGGGGGGAGATGGGTAACTCCGAAGTCGGGCATATGAATTTAGGCGGAGGGAAAGTGATTTTTCAGGCATTGCCCAGGATAACACGATCAATTTCCGATGGCAGCTTTTTTAGCAATCAAGCTTTTGGGCAGGCGATCGAACATGTTCAGAAAAATAATTCCCAGCTTCACCTGATTGGTTTAGTCTCCAATGGTGGAATTCACAGCTTTGATGAACATTTGTACGCTCTGGTAGAACTGGCCAAGCAAAAAGGGATTAGCCATGTTTATATTCACGCCTTTTTGGATGGCAGGGATACCCCCCGCAATTCAGACTTAACTTTTATCCAGAAGTTAGTAGATCATCTGAAAGAAGTGGGATTAGGCAAGATTGCCAGCCTGTGTGGCCGTTATTACGCTATGGACCGGGATAATCGCTGGGATCGGACCGAAAAAGCATATTTGGCCTTAACCGAGGGTCAGGCAGATAAGCAATCCGATGATGTCATGAAAGCAATTGATGATTCGTACAAAAGCCAAGTTTACGATGAGGAGTTATTGCCTTGCGTGATAACCCAAAATGGCCAGCCCATTGCCAAGATAAACGATAACGATGCCATTGTCTACTTTAATTTTCGGGCGGATCGGGCCAGACAACTGACTAAAGCATTAATCTTGCCCGGTTTTGCCAAATTTACCAGCCCACGTACAATCAATAAGCTAGTCATGGTAACAATAACCGAGTCCGA
>JAIWBS010000078.1:0-6249 GCA_048633705.1 Pirellulales bacterium | reverse complement strand
CTTTAGCAAAATCAGGAATAATTGGATTAGGAGCTGCTATCCCGATTATCCTGGGAGCGGAGATTGGAACTACGGTAACTGCTTTGATCGCTTCTATCCCTTTGGGCAAAAATGCCAAGCGAGTAGCCATAATTCACACTATGTTTAATAGTTCGGGCGCTTTAATATTTCTTTTAATCCTTCCTTTTTTTCAAAAGATGGTAGAATTTACGGCATCAAGTGTTCCTAGACAGATTGCTAACGCCCATACGATTTTCAATCTAACTAATACGTTGGTTTTGTTTGCCTTTATTCCTATTCTGATAAAAATTTCCAAATTTATTATCAGAGGTGAGGATAAAGTAATTAATCAGGAAACCAAATTTATCGATAGTGGGCTGCTAAAGACTCCCTCTCTAGCTTTAGATGCTGCCTCCAAAGAGCTAAACAGGATGGGTAATTTTACTTTATCAATGTTGGAGGAAGCTTATCAAATATTTTCTCACAGTAAGATCGAGCTGATCAAAATCGTCAAAATGAAAGAGGAATCGGTTGACAAGCTGTTCCGTTCGATTAATCATTACTTGGTTGAACTGTCTACTTATACGTTGACCGAACAAGAATCCCACCAACTGGCTGGTTTGAGCCACACTGTTAATGATGTTGAGAGGGTAGGTGACCACATTAATAACTTAGCCGAGTTAGCCGAATATAAAACACTCAAAAATATTGTTTTTTCCGATGAAGCTTATGCTGAACTGGCTGAATTTTTCGAAAAAGTAATAGAAATCAATCGGGTAGCAATTATTTGTTTCGAAAAAAATGATAAAAACAAAGCCAGAGAAATTTTACATCGAGAAGGGGCAATTGACAGCTTGGAGGAAATCTTTTCAGCCAATCATAATAAGCGAATTGAAACGGGGATAGATAAACCAGTGACCGGGTCGCTGTTCGTTGATGTTTTACGTAATTTGGAAAGGATTTCTGACCATGCGACCAATGTAGCCCATATGGTATTAAAGGGATTTTAAGGCAGTTTATCAATAGTGCAACGAAAGTTGTGAATGTGGCTGCAAGGAAATAAATTAGAATTGTATGGAGAATAAACAAAATTATAAACCAGTATTTTCGGTAATATTGCCCACCTACAACCGTTGTTATGTTTTATGGCGGGCTATTCTTTCTGTATTAAACCAAACATACCCGTTTTTCGAATTGTTGATTATTGATGACGGTTCCACTGATCAGACAAAAGAATTGGTCAAACAGTTTACTGATCCCAGAATCTTTTATTATAAACTGAAAAAGAATCAAGGAGCTTCTCATGCTCGCAATGTCGGTTTGAAAAAAGCCCGAGGTAAGTATATTGCTTATCTTGATTCTGATAACGAATGGCATAAGGATTTTTTGGAATGCATGGAAAAGTCATTTCGCACTTATCCCAAAAAAGTTATGTTCTTTTGTAAAAAGAATTATCGTTTAATTATCAAAGAAGATGGGAAATCCAAAAAAGTTAGAGATGAATTTTACGGACATAAAAAGTATTTTGATCTGAAAAGGTTATGGCAGAGGAAAATTATTATTGATACCAACACCTTGGTTCACAAAAAAGAAATTGTTAAAAAGATAGGGGATTGGGACGAAAAACTAGATTTTTGGGAAGACTATGAATTAACCTTGAGAATTTCTCGAAAGTTTCCTAAGGGAATTTTGTATTTAAATCGAGCCTTGGTTAACTATGAGCAAGAACTAGATTTTTCCAATCCAGAGGCTGAAATCAAAAAATGGGAAAAAGCTGAAAAATATATTTTTACCAAACACAAAAATAGTCCTTTGATAAAATACCAAAAATGGTATCCACCGGTTAAGTTTAAATCCACTAAAAGCGTCATTAAATATCTGCAGAATAAAAAGCCGTAAGAAAATCCCTCGACCAATTTCAGTCGAGGGAGAAGAGCAGTAACAACCAGTGGCAGATCATTCGGTGATCGGACGGATGGTCAAACGACCACAGCACTTGCGCTTGTGATGACGGTGGGCTTCTGTTATTCTGGCCTGAACCGTCATCTTGTCTCGGTCAGTCTGGGGTCGATCTTCTATGTGAAAACTACAAGTATCACATCTACCCTCCCAAGCCTCAACAGCTTGGCCGACTGCCGCTTGAGCAGTATGCCGTTTGGACATTACCACCTCCCTGGTAAGGTTGGTAAAGTGCCACTGATTGGTTTACCGCCCTATCTTAACAAAAGATTATTAGAAATGTCAATAAAGTGTCAATTTATTTGAACTTTTGCTATAATATAGAAAGATAATTATTGAACTGAATCACTGTGTTTTTTGCCTTAGCAATTATCATTATCGGGGTAATATTACTGTTAGAGAATTTAGGAGTGATAACCGGGAATATTTGGGGCTGGATTTGGCCTTCCTTAATAATTCTGCTTGGTTTAAGGATGTTTTTCAAACCATGGGGTAAAAAGATTGGCTGGCAGCACGGACCAAAAGTACCCAAACGATCTGACGGTATGGAAGCTAAATTTCCTCCGAAAAAAGATGACGTCGAAGAAGGTGAGTATGAAGAAAATAAATAGTTTACAAATTAATTAAAAATATAGTATAATTTTTTGGGAATGTCATACGAAAAAAAATCATGGCAATTTAAGGAATGTCAACAACTGGGGCTTAGTTTTTGGGAATGTCCAACTTCCATGTTTTTATTCATCAGTCTTTTGACAGCTATCTCATTGGTGACTACTTATTTTATCGCCAGCCGGTTTGGCAGTCCAGAGATTGCTATTGGTAGTATCAGTGTTGTTACTGCAGTGATGATGATTATAAATTTTTCCATTCACCATGGTATTAGCCGCGCTGCTGATGCCAAAAATTCCCTGGAATCCACCAATAAAAGATTGGAAACCGCTTTGAAAAAACTTAGAGAAGCAGAAAAAGCCAAAGAAGAGTTTATGTATATGATCGTGCATGATTTACGATCACCGTTAAACGGCATTCGTATGTTATCGGAAATGATGTTGTCCGGTGAAGGGAAGATAAAACATAAAGTCCAAAAAGAGTCTTTGCGCTTAGTTAATCACAGTACTAATCGGATGTTAGGATTAGTTAATGATTTGCTGGATTTTTCCAAGATGGAATCTGGGAGATTTAAATTGAAAAAAAGGAAGCAAGCGATTGCTAGTATCCTAGAAAAGACTTTAAGTTATTTTTTACCGATTGCTGATTCAAAAGGAGTACGATTGTTGGCTAATATTCAGCCTAAAATACCGGAAACAGAGTATGACCAGCAAGGAATTGAGCAGGTTCTGCATAATTTACTGTCTAACTCCTTAAAATTTACTGATTTCGGCAAAGTGGTGGTTGATGCGTTTTTGCATAAAAAAAATATTAATATAGCTCAAGAGGCCCAGAAAATTCATGCCCATTGGATAACCAAAGATAAGAAGTTAAACAGATTGGATGACTGCATCGTCGTAGCCGTAAGCGATACGGGATCTGGCATAGTTCGCGGACAACAAAAAAAGTTGTTCAAAAAGTTTGTCCAGGCTGACAGGGGAAAGACTATTGAAGAAACCGGATCCGGTTTAGGTTTATTTATTTCTAAAAAGATAATAGAAGCCCATAAAGGAGTAATAGGCCTAGAGTCTGAAGAGGGAAAAGGATCAACTTTTTATTTTAACCTGCCATTATAATTAATTACTACTAATTATGAACAAAAAAAAGAAAATATTAATTGTTGAGGATGAAACGGCATTTCTTTACGCTCTGCAGTCCAAATTAAGTATTTTGGGCTATGAGGTAAAAACTTCCACTACGGCCGAAGAGGCCATCCAAATTATTGAGTTCGAAGAGATTGATTTGATTATTTTAGACATTCTGCTGCCCAAGATGGATGGTTTTGACTTTTTACGCGAAATCAAATCGAAATCAAAAACTAAGAATATCCCCGTGGTAATTGTTTCTAATCTAAGCGATAAGGAAAATATTGCTTCTGGCATAGACCTAGGTATTAAGGACTATCTTGTTAAGTCTGAGTACAACTTAGATGGAATCGTTAGCAAAATTGAAGAATTAATCAAAAAATAAGTGGCAAAAAAAATATTAGTAATCGAAGACAACAAAGCAGAATTACTAGCTTATCAAAATATTATCAAGGAGGCTGGTTATGATGTCGCAGTTGCTGCAAACGGAGTAGAGGGATGGGACATGGTTCAATCGGAAAAACCAGATTTGGTTTTATTGGATATCTTATTGCCGAAAATGAACGGTTATGATGTATTAACTCACTGTAAAACTGATCCTGCTACAAAAGATATTCCCGTCATCATTATGACTAATCTGGTCCAAGGAGATGAAGCGGAGAAATCTTTTAGCTTAGGAGCGGCAGATCATCTGGTTAAAACTGCCATAAATCCAAGAGATATAATCCTAAAAATAAAAAAATATCTAAAATAACAATGCCTAAATTCTTGGCAAAAAGATATTTGGTGATTTTTATGTCGGTCTTGGCTGTTTTTTTAATTAAATCGGACCAGGTTGAGGCATCAGTTGTTGTAAAAAGAATTTTTATCGATCAGGATACTATTGTCAGAGGTTATACGGTGTCAACTGCCGATCAAGATTTTAAAATCGGGGTAAAGCCTTTTGTTTTTGAAAATGAATCGTGGGTGAAAATTGTTCAACTGGGTGAAACACCAGTCAATCCACCCCAAGGGAAAAGATTAATTTCTTCTGTTTACACCTACAACATTTCTATGTTAGACCCCCATGTCTTGGAAAAACCAATTATTGTAGCATTAAAATACACTAATAGTTTATCTGACAATAGAAGCCTTTATTTTTATAATCGTGTTTCGGGCAGTTGGCAGCCGATTCCTACCAGTTTTGATGAAGAAAATTCCTATGCCCGGGCTTTTATCCATTTTCCTTACACTACCGTAGCTGTTTTTGAAGAGGATTATTATAGTGATATTGGACACTTAGACTCTCAAGTCGCCATTGTCGTCAATTTGGAAAACGACGAGATTCTATATAGTAAGAACATTGATGAAGAAAGATCGATCGCTTCTATTACCAAATTGATGACAGCAGCTGTTTTTCTAGATCAGAATATTAATTTTGACACTCAATATACTATTCCGGCAGAATACAGCTATGGCAATACTGTGGGAGCCAAACTTTATGTCAGGGAAGGGGAAACTTTAACCGTCGGTGATTTATTTTTTAGTATGTTGGTCGGTTCAGCCAACAATGCAGCAAAAGCTTTAGCGGATGCGACTGGATATACTCAGTCTGAATTCGTAGATTTAATGAATCAAAAAGCTCTTGATTTGGAAATGAATGATACCTACTTTGCTGATCCGTCAGGTCTTGATGTCAATAACATTGCTACCGCTGCCGATTTAATAAAACTAAGCAAACACGCTTTTGGGTTTATGAAAGTTCTTCAGGGAACAACTTGGCCACATTATTCATTTAGAACCATAAACACCGATGTGCCTCATACCATTAAAACTACCAACGAACTAGCATATTCTGATTTGTATTTAACCGGCTCCAAAACAGGTTATTTGGACGAGGCCGGTTACTGTTTCGTAATAAAGGCCAAAAATAACCTCAATCAAGAAGTGATCGCTTTGGTTTTGGGTAATCCTTCTTGGCAGGACCGTTTTGACGAGGTTGAACAATTGGTCTATTTCGGATTTAATAATCTTTAAAGTAAGTATTCTTTTTCGTGATTAATTTGCATCTTGACAAGTGTTGACGCTTTGTTAGACTGATAAAGCGTCCTTTTTTAGAAAGCCAATTTCGGGATCAAAAACCCGAATATTCAGCTGGAAGGTTGGTCGGTGGTGCGGGCCTGTCGTGCTAGAACAGGTCGTCCCTATGAGGTTGTCTTCGCCGGCTTCCTCTTGGTCATCGTCTGACCTTCCAGCTTTCTGGGGCGAGTGTGTGCTTTGGCACATTTTCGCCCCTCCTCCTTCTTGCTAAAAGCAGGATTTTTTTATAAAATAAGAGAATCATGGAAGATACAGTTATCAAACTAGAAAAAGTAAATAGGTACTACGAGATGGGCAAAGCTGAACCTTTGAATGTGGTTAAAGATATTGGGGTCGGGATTGTCTTCGGCCTGCTGCCGGCTTCCCAGGCCGCCCGTAAAAATCTAATTGATGCTTTAAGATACGAGTAAGATGGTTGCAACTCCCCTGAACCAATTAGCCAAAATTAAAAAGTTATTTCCTCGGTTTTCTGATATAC
>JAIWBS010000077.1:0-2808 GCA_048633705.1 Pirellulales bacterium | reverse complement strand
TCTTTTAAGAGTGGGAGATAAGGAGAAAACCATTGGATTTAATAACAATTACTTCCTATTTATCGCTGTATCCTGATACTATTTCATCAACCAGCCGGCTCCCTGCAGGAATGCAGACATCATCCCAGACGACAACCCTTTCCAGATAGGTATTATCTTCTATATGCGCACTACCGATACAGGCCCAGTCAGTAAGTTCTATATTTGCCGGTAACTTAGCTTTCTTATCGATACAATAAGGTTTTCGCATACATTCGATTTCTTTCCAGCAGGGGATATCATCATTCAAAAGTCCCTGATGAAGATTAAGGTAATCATCGCAGGTACCGATATCGGTCCAGAAACAGTCATCCGCAGGATAGCAGGATATATCTACTCCATCACAAAGAAGTTTTCTATAATGATCGATGATACATGAATAGTTATTTGGCCTAATACTTTCCAGGATTTCCGGATTAATCATATGAATCCCGGTAAAGGCGAGCTGATCACATCCACTCCTGTTGTCAAAGCCTGCTATTTTTCCGTCGCTTACCATGACATTATTAAAACGGTGATAATCATGCATTGCCAGGGTTACAGGAGTCTTATCAGCTATATGGTATCGATAGAATTCTTCGAGTTCAACCGTATGGTAAATATCACCGTTTATCACTAGAAGAGGTTCATCCATGATATATTTCAAGGCTGTACGCAAACCACCACCGGTACCAAGGATGATTTCTTCCTCCAGCACAATTACTCCTGGCAGTTCGCCAATAGCAGCGACAACCTGTTCTCGCAGATGATGACAGTTCACTACAATATGATCAAAACCCAGCCGTTGCAGTTTTTTTATAGTAAGAAGCAGGAGTGGTTGATTAAGAACTGGGAAAAGAGGTTTGGGACGAATCAGGGTATGCGGCAGTAACCTGGTTCCAATGCCGGCTGCAAGAATCATTGCTTGCATAGTGCCTCTTGTTTGACGATTGTTATTTGAAAATCAGACAGGGATCGTACAAAATTTGATCTACATCTCTAATGATCCATCAGCTAATTCAGTAACACCCACCACTACTATACCCGATTTATTAGCCTCATCAATCATCTTCTCTCGATCAAAGAGGATCGATTGTCCGGCTTCAACGGCAAGTACAGCCCCTTTAACTTTTTTCAGTGTTTTCAGAGTAGTAACTCCTGTGGCGGGGAGATCAAAACGAAAATCCTGGCCAGGTTTACTTACTTTTACAACGACAACTTTTTCTTTTGCAAGTTTACCGCCACGTAAGATTGCAGCGTCAGTCCCCTCAATTGCTTCCACAGCGACCACTGCACTGTTCCTCACAACTACACACTGGCCGATATCAAGTGCTCCTATTGCCCGGGCATTCCTCCAGCCAAACTTTATGTCTTTGATCTGCGCTTTATTTGGCTTTGTTTTAGTCAGCACGCCGGCAGGAAAAAGAAGGTGCTTCAGATAGATTGTCGATTCAAGGACCTCTATTCCCTCTTCCGCCAAAGCGTCAGCAATTGCTCTCAAAATTGCGTCATCCTGTTTCTGATCAATCTTATTCCAAAGTGAAAGCCCTTTGAGATCAGGGAAAAGATCACGAAAAATCTTGGTCTTGGTAATTGGACCTAAAAAGACGATTTCGTGGACATCCTCTTTTTTAAAAAAATTGATGACCTTGCCCAACTGACCCAGCTTGACCCAGCAGGCGGCATCAGCTGCTTCAACCACCTCCTGATCAGTTTCTCTTTTATGCGCAACAACCGCCACATATTTGCCAACCTTGTGAGCGGCTTCGATAAAAAGAAGGGGAAACTGCCCGCCTCCTGCGATAATGCCGATTTTTTTTGATACCACAGATTTTCCTTCTTTAATACTAATCCAAATACTAATCCATTATGGTCTGTTTCACGACACCACGTTTAGATTCCTCAAAGAACCTTACAAGATTACCAACCTCCGGACAATCCGGTACCTCTTTTCTGGCAATTTCGATCGCATCTTTCATAAGAAGATTAGGCGACCTGAATATAATTTTAAAGGCTTTATCCAGATTTCTTATCGTCTCCCGACTGAATCCATTTCGCCTCAAACCAACCTTGTTTATGCCGGAGATACGTGTACGATTACGGGTTCCAGCGAGAATAATATACGGCGGCACGTCCAGGCTGATTCCGGAGACGCCCCCGATATAACTATATGTCCCGATACGGCAGAACTGGTGAATAGCAACAAGGCCTCCAATTGACGCCCTGTCACCTACCTCAACATGTCCGGCAAGGGTGGCTACGTTAGCCAAAATAACATAATTACCAATTATACAATCATGAGCGACATGAGTATAAGCCATCAATAGATTATGGTCACCAATAACAGTCTTCATGTTTCCGCCAACTGTCCCACGGTGTATGGAGGAAAATTCTCGAATCCGGTTATCAGATCCGATTATCAACTCAGTTGGTTCGCCCTGATAGCTCAAATCCTGTGGCGCCCCACCTACAACTGCAAAAGAGCCGATCAGATTTCTTTCCCCTATGGTGGTAGGTCCGGAAATAACCGCATGGGCTTCAACCTTTGTATCAGCCCCTATGCGAACTCCTGCTTCAATAACTGCATATGGCCCAACTGTAACGGAAGAATCAAGTTCCGCCTTAGGATCAATAACTGCTGCTGAATGTATAGACATTTTAACTTCCGTTTTAGTACTTTAGAAATTCTCTGGATATCTGCGCTTATCGAAAGTTAGCGCTCATCTCTAGTTCCTGAAAAATTTGGTAAAAGTACTCATCCCGTTTACCGGGGTTAAATTAATTTACTGT
>JAIWBS010000076.1:0-4062 GCA_048633705.1 Pirellulales bacterium | reverse complement strand
TGCTTTTTGACTCGATTAGGGTCGGGGCTCAAGGAGTAGGCGGCGTTACCTTTTTCAACGGCACCATTATCAATGAAACCACCACTTCAGGAGACGGAGACATTCCTGTTACCTTTGGCGATAATGTACGAATCGATGGTACATTATACCGAGGAGCCACAGCAGGACCTGGTGATGATTACCCCTTGAAGTTGAACGATGACGTAAAGGTGTTTGGCAATCTGGAAGTAGTTGACGGTAATACTATTGATTTTGACGGCTCAACTATCATGGGCTTGTCAACAGCTGATCTGTCAGACGCAGACTCAATTGCCATGCTAGGGGAAGGTGAAACGATTGGGGCCAATTGGGTTAATAACCAATTTCCCTGGTCAGCCGCTGAAGTAGCTGATGTTACCAGAACTATTCAATTGCCGTTTGGCGCCATCTACACTGACGCTGACGGTACGCCAACTGTCTTATCAGCTGTCACTACTCCCAACCTATCTTATGTGGCTAATCAAGGACTGTTTATTGAATACGCTGCTGGAGAATCAACTGATATTGGTACTCAATTTGTCGTTCCCTCCGACTACGCTTCTGGTGGTGTCTTCAAAGTGATGGTGGACACAGCTGGTGCCCTAGTGGCTGATGCTAACTTAGACTTCCAAGTGGCAATTTCCCAAAGCGCTGATACAGCTGTTTGGGACACTGATATGGATGATGAAGACCCGGTTGATGTGCCGGACAACGCTGATGCTCCAGATGTTGTAACCCTTACCCCTACCGATCAATCTGACATCTCAGCTAACGATACAATCTTCTTCAATCTATTTCCTGATGCTTACGCCGGTGGTGAACCCAACTTGGAAATCTACGGAATCTGGTTCGAATATCAAGCTGTTCAATAAAAAATAGAAAAGCAAAACCTCCCCAAAAACGGGGAGGTTTTGTAATGGTGGCCCTGCCCTGCACCCAAAGTGGTGCGGGGTTGACATTTTAGGGAAAATCACATAAGATAACCAATCTTTATTTTATGGCTAAATTGTCCTATAATAAAGATTATATCAATCATATGAATCCAAACTACACCGAAGAAATCACTTCTTTTCCTCTCAATGGGGAAACTAAGGAATTAATCAGCCACTTTCAGGATTGGCATAAAGCCAAAAAACTCAAGAAAGAAGTGGCTACTATTCATGTTGACGAAGTAGCCAGTACGGTAGCTCGATTTTATGAAAAAATCAGGATGGTAGTCGATTGGAAAGAAGAACATCTAATCCGCCGAATAGCCACCCAGAGAATTTTAAAACGAAGATTATTGATGAATTCCGCCCAGCCTGAAGAATTAGCTGAGTTTTTTGTTAAGGAATTAATCAGGGGCGGCCATTTTCCCAATGACAAGATACCCAAATCTAGAATCAAAAAAGTCCAAAAAGTAATTGAGAAATACAATTATATTTTAAAGAACTATTCTCAGTTGCCTAGAAACAAAAATAAATCTCAATTTTTTACTCAAATGGTGGAAGTAGCTGCTTGTGAAGTTGAAGCCACCCTAGATCCACCTGCTTACATCAGAATTGATGCCATGATTGAATACATGGAATCGATCATTAAAAAAAGGATTAGAATAGGGAAAAATGCCCAAATTAAAACCGGGATTACTGAACAAACCAAAAACATTCAAGTCTATATTGCTGTTCAGCAAGCTCTGCTCAGGCTGGATAAACCAATTGTCATCTATAACCTTCTGCGACGCTATTTCGACAACTGGTTATATCTGCCTCAGGATAAAATCGAAACAGTAGCCAAAAATATCCACACTATCTTAAATAACTTTGAAGATCACCTCTCTTATACTTTAGCTGACAAATTCTACCAGATTTGTAAGCAGTACAACACCCCCTACCTATTAGCAGGAGATATCGTGGCGGATGATCCCTTGGGCATTGAAGAAAAAATCGCTTATCCTAAATTGTTAAATCAACTAATCAAAAGTGTATACAATATAAGACATGGATCGATGAAAAAAAGAGTGCGTCGGGCAGCTACGTATAGCACTCTTTCCATATTTTTAACCAATGTTTTTTCTCTCTACCTAATTGAAATCCCCCTGGCTATCTATGTAATCGGTCACTTCAATAAGTTAGCGATGGTAGTTGATATCTTGGGACCCACTTGTTTAATGGCGCTTTTAGTAATTACTATTAGAATGCCGGGTAGTGACAATTTTAAGCTGGTCTTCAATGAAGTTAAAAAGAATGTTTATCAACAAGGGGCTAAAGATATTTATGAAATTGAACTTTATCCCAAAAAAACCATCATCTTCAAAATCATTAGTGCTATTCTTTACCTAACCAGCTTTGTTGCGGTTTTTGGTCTAATTATTTGGATATTCTGGTCAATCAATTTCCCGCCTTTCTCCTACGTAATTAATATTATCTTTACCTCCCTGATTGCTTTTGCCGGGACCATTATCCGGCAGAGGGCCAGAGAGTTGGATGTAACCGAAGAAACAGGACGATTTTTCCATATCTTCATGGAACCAATTTCTCTTCCGATCGTCCGACTAGGTAAATGGTTGACCTCCAGATGGGAAAAAATTAATATTGTCTCGGTCTTTTTCAGCTTCTTGATTGATACTCCGTTTATGGTCTTTGCTGAATTTCTAGAACAGTGGCGTTACTTTTTGAAAGAGAAAAAAGAAGATATCAGATAGCAAAATCAGGGGTTGATCCTGCACCGTTTGGTGCCCCCATCACCGTCCGGTGTGGGGTGCAGGATTGACAAACCTTGAAAAAGGCTCAAATTAATGAGATAATTACTGATGAACAAGCGAACTGTGGAAAAAACTACTAACCACATATCGCTTTTTAAAACAAGACGATAATTTGATGAAGGGAGGTGATTAGATGTTTGAAGAAAAACCAGCTACTGACGCTCCAGCAGAAACTCCTGCTGAAGAAAAACCAGCTACTGACGCTCCAGCAGAAACTCCTGCTGAAGAAAAACCAGAAACTCCAGCCGAATAAACAAAAATATTAGAAATAAAAAGGAAGCAGATTTACCTGCTTTCTTTTTATATAGCTAAATTGCTAATCTCCTAGTTTATTATTTAAAAATATTGGTCTCTTCCTCCTCATCTTCCCTTTTGTCTTTATTCTCTTCCATACTTTTCTTGGTTCTTTTTCCTTTTCCTTTCCCTTTCCCTTTTTCTCCAGCCTTCGTTCCGAGCTCACCTTGGTATCGAGCACTCGGTGTCGAGACAGGCCGAGGGGAAGCGGATCCCTGCCCGCCGCCAGCTGCTTTGGCAGACGTGGTGCCTTTGGCAGGTTTCTCATCGTCTTCATCTTTCTTCCTTCTTCTTAACAAGATGATAAGAAGCCAAATGACTAGGGCTAGGGCCAGAATTATTAACCCAAATATTACCCATAGATAGAGAATGTATATAGAACCAAGCCAAAAGCCTATCCCTGGGTAGTGTTCAAGCACTCGAAAACTGACAGAAGAGGCTTCAGTCATATTACCAGCTTTGTCATAAGCCCGGACAGTAACCGTGTGCTCTCCAAAATCTAAGGTGTCTAACTTATACGGTGTTGTTTTGTCATTCGGCGATAAAGTAGCAACCAGTTTTCCGTCTACTAGTATCTCATAGCGATCAAGACCGGATGTGGCATCAGTAGTTTCAAAAAATATATTGGGAGTCTGATTGGTGGTGGTCGTCTCACTCCCTAGCCTAACATCGAAATCAAGAGGCGAGGTGATATCAATCTGCACTTTAAAGTGACTTGTTTCACTCCAACCCGCTTCATTCTTCACCTTAAGATGAAAATACCAAATACCGTCACCAGTATCTAAATATTGAATTGTGTTATCTTCACCTTCAGAATCATCATCGGGGGTTGTTTTCGTGTCGTCAAAGACATAGCTAAAATCAGTAGCCCCTTCTAATTTATCCCATTCAAATTGGGGACTGTTATTATTATACCAAGTTTTCTGATCAGAGTGAGTATCAGAAGTAATTTTGGGAGCTGCCAGCACACTTATTTCTTCTTCCTCTTCTTCTTCCTCTTCTTCTTCTAC
>JAIWBS010000075.1:0-3255 GCA_048633705.1 Pirellulales bacterium | reverse complement strand
AGCGGTATCGCTGTCTCCAAGGTACTTCACCCCATTTCAGCGTCTCTCGGCCCATGTCGTAATAAAGTGCGTTATCTGTTTAGTTTTTAGATATTATACCTAATTTAATTATTTGTCAATCCCGTCGTTCGCGAACAACGGGATCAAAAAGAAGGAGATTTCTCTTTTCCCCAAAATCCGTTATAATTATCTTATAAGCATTAATTACAATAATCATGGATCAGTGGTTTTAAATCTTAGGCTGGGGTTCGCCTGTGGGCTTGGGCTTTCTGATCTGGGCCGCTTTCTATTCCAAGGACAAAAAGAAAAAAGAACAGTTTAAATAATAATTAATCAAAAAAACCATGAAAAAAAGAAAAGTCTTTTATTCATTGGCGGTTGCCGGCGTTTCTTTGATCACCTGCGTCGGTATTGTCTATGCCGCTACCTACGATGTCACCTCTTTGCTGGGAGGAACAGACGGCGATTTCTTTGATGTGCAGGGAACGATGATGTTCGACTCCATCAAAGTAGGTCGACAGGGTGAAGGAGGAGTTACCTTCTTCAACGGAACGATTATTAATAACACCACCGGAGAGGGCGACAGTGACATCCCGGTTACTTTTGGTGACAATGTCCGGATTGACGGCCGGGTCTGGCGCGGGGCAACGTCGGGAACAGATGATGGTTCGCCTTTTATCGTGCTGGATGATATGGAAGTGGTTGGTTTTCTGACCATCGGCTCGTTAGCCAGTGCCAATGTAATTACCTCAACTAATATCGCAGACGGAGAAGTGGCCACTGCTGACTTGGCAGATGATGCAGTTACCCAAACGGGCCAGAGTATTGGGACAGATACTCAGACCACTACCACCAATCCTAATGAATACGATTTATTGACTACCGAAGTTGATATCACGACCGGAGCCAGTACCTTGTTCATTAATTTCAGCGGTGTTCTGGCCAACGATTTTGATGCAGGAACAGCCCGAGTTTTTCTGGTCCTAGATGATGAGATAGTAAGTCACACTATCCGGCGTGGTACCTCAACCGGTGGTGATGAACCTTTTTCTCTGGCTTTCACCGCCTTAGTTGATGTAGAAGTTGGTGATCACACAGTCCAGGTTGGTTGGAATACCAATGATGTTGGTTCCACAGCCTCGATGTTCAATCATACCCTGGATGTTATGGAGTTGAAGAAATAAATTAAATATCATCACAGTTTTGGATCGGGCTGAAGAGAAATTAGTTAGACAGATAATTTAACCCTAAAAATTGGAATATGGTTAAGATATTTGCTGTGGCAGTTTTGATTATTATTGGGGTATTTATCGCTTTTTCAATGAATAAAGATGTTAGCCCGGAATCAAATATCAATAGTCAAAAGATAATAATGAAAAACGAAGGAGTAAAAAATGATTCGGTTGCCCCAGCCGAAATGGTTAATATTACAGTTCTATACGATAACAATCTTTATCAAGAAGGTTTAGAAACAGGACACGGTTTTGCCTGTCTGATTCAGGGAACTGAAAAAAACATTCTTTTTGATACGGGAAATCCCGATTCAATATTATTGGGTAATATGGAAAAATTAGGAATTGATCCCAATGAAATTGATACGGTTGTTCTTTCTCATATTCACAGTGATCACACCGGTGGGTTAGACAACTTTTTAGCGGTAAATCCTGAAGTGACAGTTTATCTACCCCAATCGTTTCCAGAGAGTTTCAAAAATGGCGTGAAGGAATACGGAGCAGATATTATCGAAATCACAGATTCTATCCCAATCAGTAACAATGTTTATTCAACTGGTGAGCTGGGCATTTCAATAAAAGAGCAATCTTTAGTTGTTGACACCAAAGAAGGATTAATAGTGATAACCGGCTGCGCTCACCCGGGCATTGTCAAGATTGTAGAAAAGGCCAAAGAATTATTCAATAAAGACATTTATTTGGCAATGGGTGGTTTCCATTTGTATAACACGAGTAAAAACGGGATAGAAGAGATCATTTCCGGCTTGAACAATTTAAATGTTCAAAAAGTTGGACCCTGTCATTGTTCTGGCGATTTTGCCAGGGAATTGTTCAAAGATGACTTTGGAGAGAATTTTGTTGAAATTGGAGTGGGAAAAAGGTTTACGATAGTTAGTTCAACTAATTAGTGATTGGAAAATTACCATAAGTCAAAAAATCTGATGCCCAAAAAACATTTAATAATTATTACTGCAACGATTATAATTCTGAGTACCGGTTGGACATTTTTTTATCTCAGAAATTTTTCTTCTGCCCAAAAACAGGATCAGCCAACTACGGTCAATTACCAAACTGCCAATACTGACACTAATTCAGTAAATAATACCAATTCAGCTATTATCGATTCAATCACTAACCGTTCCTTTGATTATCAATCATCAAAGTTTACTGAATGTAAGGATCACTACACAGTTTATTGTTACCGGAATACTGAGCTAATTGAAGAAAATATTCCTTGTCAGACTGATGATGATTGTACAACCACCAAAATGAGAGAGTACTGCGATCCGGATAGAGCCAAAGTATTTGGCTGTAGTTGTCGTAATGGGGAATATTACTGCGAACAGTCATATTGCCGGGGAGCTGATTGTTCAGAGTAAGGATTTTGAAAAAGACCGCCCAGGTAGTTTAGACGGGATTGACAAGTAATAATTACAGTAATAAGCTAAAATTAGTTAGGAAGAATATTAAAGTAAAAAGGAGCCAAAAAAATGAGAAAATACCTATTTTTAGCCGCTGCTTTGGTCTTATTCTTTTCAGTAGGTCTGATTGCTTCAGCTAAACAGAACACAGTACCAAGAGTTAGTTTGCCTGATCAGGCAAAAGAAATTGCCCCCGGAGTATTTAATCTGGGTGAAAAAGAATACCAAGGTCGATTGGTCCAGGGGTACGCCTTTCTCCGGTATAAGGATGGTTACGTCAAACCAGGTACTGAATGCGGTAATGGGATATGTGAACCTGGGGAAAACGCCAGGAAGTGTCCGGCTGATTGCGGAGAAGAAGAACCAAATGATGGCACAGAAGACTGTTATGGTTTTTTGGCCAGAGGGGCCAAATGGAAATCAGTTGAACCTTATGTGGTTAATCCGTCAAACGATGAGGGGTTAGGTAATTCTTTTGTGGCCGAAAACTTTTCTTCTGATATTGACAAATGGGAAGAGGCCGCTTCCTTTGATATTGTGGGCAGTGGTTCTGTCACTAATCAGATTCTAGAAGCTGATTTGATTCAGCCCGATGATCAGAA
>JAIWBS010000074.1:0-8475 GCA_048633705.1 Pirellulales bacterium | reverse complement strand
GTTTTGGTGCTCCTACCATTACTAATGACGGAGTGACCATTGCCAAGGAAATTGAACTGGAAGATAAGTTTGAGAACATGGGAGCTGAACTGGTCAAGGAAGTTGCTTCCAAAACCAACGACGTAGCCGGTGACGGAACAACCACGGCTACCATTTTGGCTCAGAACATGATTAATGAAGGAGTTCGTAACATTGCTGCCGGAGCTGACCCAATTGCAGTCAAGAGGGGAATTGAAAAAGGAGTGGCCTTGGTGATCGATGAACTAAAGAAGATTTCCAAGCCGGTTAAGACCAACGAAGAAATCGCCCAAGTAGCTTCGATCTCGGCTAATGATCCGGAGATCGGTAAAGTGATTGCCGAAGCAATTGAAAGTGTGGGCAAAGACGGAGTAATTGCTGTTGAAGAGTCACAAAGTTTCGGTATTGAAAAAGAAATAGTAGAAGGAATGCAGTTTGATAAGGGATACGTTTCACCTTACATGATTACAAATCCAGATAAGATGGAAGCAGTTTACCAAGAACCATATATCTTAATTACCGATCAAAAAATTTCCGCCATCAATGACATCTTGCCTTTACTGGAGAAATTAGCCAATGCCGGTAAAAAAGAATTGGTAATAATCGCTGACGAGGTAGAAGGTGAAGCCTTGGCTACTTTTGTAGTCAATAAATTGAGAGGCACCTTTTCGGTTTTGGCGATCAAGTCTCCGGGTTTTGGTGACCGGAAAAAAGAAATGTTACAGGACATCGCTATTCTGACCGGAGGCACGGTTATTTCCGAAGAGACCGGTTTGAAACTAGAAAGCACTGACGTTGAACAATTGGGTCAAGCTAGAAAGGTAATGGCCAGCAAAGAAGACACCACTATAGTTGAAGGCAAGGGTGAGGATAAAGCTATTGAAGAAAGAATTGCTCAGATCAAAAATGAGATCGAACAAACTGATTCTGATTTTGACAAGGAGAAGTTACAAGAAAGATTAGCCAAATTGTCCGGCGGAGTGGCTGTTCTCAAAGTCGGAGCCGCTTCAGAAACTGAGCAAAAAGAAAAGCAGCACCGAGTGGAAGACGCCAAAGAAGCTACCAAAGCAGCTATTGAAGAAGGAATTGTAGTTGGCGGCGGTGTGGCTCTACTCCGGGCTTTACCGGCCTTAGACAAATTAGAAGTAGATGGAGAAGAGATAGTGGGTATTGAAATTCTAAAAAGGGCCTTGGAAGAACCGGCCAGGCAGATTGCGGAAAACGCCGGCCAGGAAGGTTCAGTAGTAGTGGAAAAAATCAAGAATCTAAAAGAACATAATGGTTATAACGCTAAAGACGATAAGTATGAAGATTTGGTAGTAAGAGGTATTGTTGACCCCACTAAAGTGACCCGTTCTGCTTTACAGAATGCCGCTTCAGTAGCAGCGATGTTGCTAACCACTGAGTCAGCTATTACCGATATTCCAGAAAAGAAAGAAGATATGCCCCCCATGCCCCCAGGCGGAGGAATGCCCGGTATGGGAGGAATGGGAATGTAATAGAAAGTGTAAAGTTCTCCGTCCGAGGCGGATCCGCCTTTGGCGGAAAAGTTTAAAACTCAAAGTTACCCCGTCCCGCGGCCGCGGGACGGGGTTTTGATTTACAAAAAATATCGTAGTATACTATCAGTATGAGAGAATATAGACCGAAAGACAGAAAACCAGTCCAATTTGTGGGAGGTAAGAATTTTGATTATTATCTGGGAGTGATTTTGTTGCCGGTTATTGTAGTAGTAATTGCCGAAATTGTGATGACTATCTTTGAAGTGTCTCTGTATTTCATTTGGGCAATCAATGTTATTTCTTTTATCTATGTGGCCTGGGCCATCTATCTGCGCCGCAAGGATACTTTTACCGAGGCAGGAACGGCTGTGGTGATGATGGGGGTTTTGATAGGCTTTTTGATGGCTGTTTTTAAATTGATCTATGTTTACAAGGTTTATCTAATATTCAATTTGATCGCTGAACCGATTAGAACCGGACTTTTGGGTTTAGTAATTGTCTGGTTGATTCACTTGGTTATCTCTTTAACCAAAAGAGGCAAGCCAGAAAAAAATAAAGATACTTATTTAAATTCTTTAATAAAAAGAATAGATTATAAAAAATAAAGGAGACGAATTATGAACGACGAAAAAATTAAGGGAGATTCCAAAGACATTGAGGAAAACAAATCGATAGCCGCTGTTGGCTATATCTGGATTTTGTGCTTTATTCCTCTGCTCTTAAAAAGAGACAGTAAATTCGCCCAGTTTCACGCTAAGCAAGCTCTGGTTTTGTTTATCGTGGAAGTAATAGTCGGATTTATTGTTTGGGTTCCGTTTATTGGTTGGATCTTGGGTTTAGCCGTATTGGTCTTGGCTATCATGGGAATCCTGCAGGCCCTACAGGGTAATTATTGGGAAATGCCTCTAATCGGTCAATTTGCCAAAAAGTTCAATATCTAGTAACTGGTAATTCGTAACTAGTAATAAGTAATACGAATTAATATTTATTAATACCAGACCCGTAGTCTTTACTGATTGCGGGTTTTTGGTTGTTTAAACGGACTATTTAGTTTATAATTAAGCCAAGTTAATTTTTAATTAATTATTTTATGGTCAAAAGACTATCAGCCTCAGGTGGAAAAAAGAAAAAATTTATTCTCTGGTTTTCCGAAGTCAATAATAAAGATGTCGCTCTGGTTGGCGGCAAGAACGCTTCTTTGGGCGAAATGTATTCTAAACTGATTAAAAAAGGCGTAAATATTCCTAACGGCTATGCCGTTTCCGCCTACGCCTATTTTTATTTATTAAAAAAAGCCGATATCCAGAAAAAAATCAGGGAAATTCTGAGTGATTTAAACACCCATAACCTGAAAAACCTAATGAGCCGGGGAGCAGCTGTCCGCCGAACTATCCTGAAAGCTCCTTTCCCTAAAGAGTTAGAAGAAGAGATTATGGCTGCTTACCGCAAACTGGAAAAACAATATGGTAAAAACGTGGACGTGGCCGTTCGTTCATCAGCCACAGCCGAAGATTTGCCGGATGCTTCTTTTGCCGGCCAGCAGGAAACCTACTTAAATATTCGAGGTGCCAAAAATCTAATTTTGGCTTGCCACAAATGTTTTGCCAGTTTATTTACCAATCGGGCCATTTCTTATCGGGAGGATAAAGGTTTTGATCATTTTAAAATAGGCCTGTCTATTGGTATTCAGAAAATGGTCCGTTCCGATAAAGCCAATTCAGGAGTTATGTTTTCTATTGATACCGAATCCGGTTTTGCCAATGCTGTTTTAATCAACGCTGCTTACGGTTTGGGAGAAACTATAGTCCAAGGAGCAGTCAATCCGGATGAATACTACGTGTTCAAACCAACTTTGGACAAACACAAACCAATTTTATCTAAAGAATTAGGTCGTAAGCGGATAAAGATGATTTACAGTGATAATCCAAAAGTACCGACAGTTATTGTTCCTGTATCTAAAGCCAAGCAAGATCAATTTGTGTTGACTGATCAAGAAGTAATTAAACTGGCCAAGTGGGCAGTGACCATTGAAGACCACTATCAGAGACCGATGGACATGGAATGGGCCAAGGATGGTCTTGATGGAAAATTATATATAGTCCAAGCTCGGCCGGAAACCGTCCAATCCCAGAGAAATTATAATGTGTTGGAAGAATATAAGGTTTTGAATAAAGGAAAAATCTTGGCTAAAGGGGCACCGGTCGGAGCCAAGGCAGCTTCCGGCGTGGCCAATGTTATCAAAAATGTCAGAGATATCCATAAATTCAGAAAAGGCCAAATTCTGGTGACGGAAATGACTGACCCGGATTGGGAGCCAATCATGAAAATAGCCGCCGGAATTGTTACCGACAAAGGAGGTAGAACCTGCCATGCCGCTATTATCTCCCGGGAATTGGGCATTCCCTGCATTGTAGGGACGGAAAATGGCAGCACCAGAATAAAGCAGGGTAAAACGGTGACTATTTCTTGTGCCGAAGGAGAAAATGGCTTTATTTACGAAGGTGTAGCTAAAATCCAAATCAAAACGACTAATCTAAAAGGGTTAAAACGACCGAAAACCAAAATTATGATGAACTTGGGTTCTCCGGATATTGCTTTCGCCTCTTCCTTTATCCCGAACGACGGGGTTGGTTTGGCCCGGGAAGAATTTATTATCAATTCCTACATTCAAATTCATCCTTTGGCTCTAATCAATTTCAGTAAAGTTAAATCAGCCAAAGAAAGAAAAAAGATTATGGAATTAACCAAAGGCTATAAAGATAAGAAGAAATATTTTATTGATAAGCTGGCCCAGGGAATCAGTATGATCGGAGCCGCTTTTTATCCCAAAGACGTGATTGTCCGCTTGTCTGATTTTAAAACCAATGAATACGCTAATCTGATTGGCGGTAAATATTTTGAACCGGAAGAAGAGAATCCAATGATCGGTTGGCGAGGTGCTTCCCGTTATTATGACAAAGATTTCAAAGCCGGTTTTGCCCTGGAATGCAAAGCTCTGCGCAAGGTGCGGGAAGAAATGGGTTTAACCAATATTAAAATCATGGTCCCTTTTTGCCGAACCATTACTGAAGGCAAATTGGTTATCGCTGAAATGAAAAAACATGGTTTGGTTCGAGGTAAAGATGGGTTAGAGTTATACGTGATGTGTGAAATTCCTTCTAACGTGATTCTGGCCGAGCAATTTGCCGAGATTTTTGACGGGTTCTCCATCGGTACCAACGACTTGACCCAACTGACCTTAGGGGTAGATCGTGACTCTGCTTTGGTTGCTCATGTTTATGACGAAAGAAATAAAGCGGTTAAGGATTTAGTTAAACAAGTAATAGATACAGCTCATAAATATAATCGTAAAATCGGTCTTTGCGGCCAAGCCCCGTCAGACTATCCGGAGTTTGCCCAATTTTTGGTAGAATGCGGAATTGATAGCATGTCTCTAAATCCTGACACAATGATCAAAACGACTTTGATGGTTTCCAAGATGAAGAAGAAAAAAACGAAGAAAAAGAAGAAGAAATAATAGATTAAAAATTACTACATAGGTGCGATTCATGAATCGCACCTATGTTTTATATTTGACCCTGCACCAGACGGTGCAGGGTTGACAAAAGCGGTTGCAAAGAATAAGATAATTTAATTGTTCATTAATAAAGGTCATCAACTAAGGAGAAAAGAGATGGCCAAGAAGCACTTAACCGAAGGTGAAGCACGGGGCAGAATTAGTGAGGCCCTGGAAGCGGAATTTGGCCGACTTGATCACTTCTCTGAGAGCGTTAAGATAACTGCAACTGGCCCTGATCTGGCCAGGGTAGTAATCAACGTGCCTAGTCACAGCCATGACCTAAGGCAGAGAATGTTGCCGTACGTTCAGACCAGAGACCAGTTCGGGGTAAAAGCCCTAGTAGGACGGGCTCGTTTTGAAATCAGAGCCCGCAATCTTTCTGTTATTGTAAAAGCCGTAGAAGGAGCCTTTGCCAAGGGAGGAAAGAAATGAATCTCTCAGAAGCTGTTGCCAAGATTGAGGAGTTGTTGCCGGAAGAAGTAACGGCAAAATTCCGGCAGGGGAACTTTCCGGCGGTTACTATTATCTGCCCGGAAGCTGAGCGGAACCAACTGGTGGACAGGCTAAGAAAGCAGTTTGACTGTGTGGGCTATCACCCCTCGGTGTGCAAGTTGGTACATGACCAGATAGTCGTCGAGGTGGTGGGTGATTGGCCGATGTTGGTAGAATGGTTCCAGGTTTTTGCCGCCTTTGAGCGGATAGAGAAAGCTAAACCCGGAGCCTCTTGCGGAATGATCTCCCTGGGAGAAAGGGGAGAATTTCGTGTCGAAGCCTGGGTGAAAGGAATTGGTCTGGAAGAAACGGTCACAGTTTTGACCGAGATTCTTCCGGATGTAACCGGTTCAGATGCCTGGGAGGTAGAGATCCGGCGGGACCACCTGATCCTGAAAGTGCCCAAGTGGGCAATGATGGCTGAGGCGATAGAAAGGGTTGCTCCGGCAATTGAATAAGAATAGCGAGGGTGATATTGCAAAATATTCACCCTCTTTTTCTTGGCCGGAAAAGTGACTGGTCTGGTTGACAAAATAGGTATAAGGTATAAAATAGTTAACTCAGCTCTTTTTAGCGGTTTGGCTCAATTTTCCCAATAACTGGGAAGGAGGTACAGGATGGGACAGACAATTCTGGACCAGGCTACAGCCGAACGGAGGGTCCAGACAGTGGTGCCGGTTGGTACCAAAGTGAAGGCCTTTGAGTTGGGCCCGTGCTCCGCCGGCGGTTTCGCCGTATCTTTGCACAGCCCAGAGGTCATCAAGGTCGGTTTTCTTGATCATCTTCGTCAGCACTTCCCGTCTGGTTCCACCTGTGCGGTGGAAGCGGTCGGTGAGGACGGCATCAGATTTGATGCTGAAAGCTGGGACACCATCGTGGCTGTCCTGGAGGCAGCTAACGCTTCGGCCTAGGGCCGTATCAATCGAGCGGGGGCGTCTTGCGCACAGCAGGCGCCCCTCTTTTCTTTTATGCTATAATAACAATCTCGGAGAGGTCGCCCCGTCATACGACGGGGCAGGCATAGTCCCCGCAACAAGCTCGCAGGCTCGCTGTGCGGGGCAGGGGTCTAGTATATGTTTATTAAAACTGGGAAACAGAGCGGAGAGGTGCGCCGAATGGTAAGGCACACGCTTGGAAAGCGTGCGGGCTTTATTGCCCTTGCAGGTTCGAGTCCTGTCCTCTCCGCTCTGTTTCTCTAAGAGACAAGTGAGAATAATGAAACAATTTCATGACAAAAAATATTAAAGATTGCGCCCATTGCCCAGGAGGACTTGGTTTAGAATATTCACTTTTTAACAATGATTTATTTTGGATAGTTTGTGATTGCCACCCGTTAATCAGAGGCCATATTTTAATTATTCCCAAAGAACACCTTTCCTGCATGGGAAAATTATCAGAGTCGGCTTTTTCCATATACAAAGAGTTATACGATAAAGTTAAGGAATTTGTAAACAGATATTATGGTCCGGTAGCGGTTTTTGAACATGGCATTGTTGGTCAAACGGTTTTTCATGCCCACACTCATTTTCTTCCTTTTGACGGGAAAATTGATAAAATTGTTCCTCAGACAAATGCTCTTACTAAAATTGAGTCACTGGACCAAGTAATTGAAGAATTTAAAAAGAGCGGAAAATATCTCTTTGTTGAGGTTAAAAATGAAACTTGGTTAGTGGACACTTCAATAGGTTATCCAAAATTCTTTAGAGAGATATTTGCCAAAACGCTTATGGTAGAAGAAAGAGCTGACTGGAAAGCGACCAGAAACAATCCGAAATTAATGGCGGAATTTAAAGAAGACGTGAAAGATTTGATGGCTAAATGGAAGGAATTTGAATAGCTAATTGATTATTACCATTTTTTCTATTAAAAAGCCCGCAATTTCTTGGCAAGTTTTTACTAACACAAAATCCATTTCGACCGACCCGTCGTAAAGACGGAGAGTGGAGAAATCTCCATGAACGCAAAAGTTTATTGCATTTATATCATGACTAACAAGTGGAACACCACATTCTATATTGGGTTTAGTAGTGATTTAAAAAGCAGGGTCTATGCCCATAAAGAAAAATTGGTTGATGGTTTTACTAAGCGTTATAATCTTACAAAACTGGTGTATTATGAATGTGGTGAAGACTACGAGGGTGTTTTAGTGAGAGAAAAACAGTTGAAACGTTGGAACAGGGCCAAGAAGATCGCCTTAATTAAGAAAATGAACCCCGATTTAGAAGATCTGTACGATAGGCTTTAGTGGTAGGGAGATCTCTCGGCTACGCTCGAGATGGTTATGTAGCAGGGAGACCCCTCGACGTTGCTCGGGGTGGTAATTGAGGAAGCCTATGATAAATCCCTTTCTTCCGCCAATTAAAAAAGCCCGTCAGTTTCCGGCGGACTTTTTTGTATTAGTGGAATAATTAGCTAAAATTTGGTAAATTAAGATTAAATAAGAACTAATTATGCCGGTAATGAATGTAATAATATATATCCTGGTTGCCTTTGTCGGGTATGCTATCGGACGGATCGGCCACATTCTAGGCGGTCAGCTAAAAGCACCTCACCATTGGATTTATGGTTTTATTTTAATGGTTGTCGGCTTGATTTTTTATAAGAGCCAATGGGGACTTTATGCCTTGGCCTTTGGCCTGGGTCTATTCATTAGCGACTTAAAAGATTTTTTAACCCTGAAGTTCTACGGGGTAGATGATGTCCAAATAAAAAGGTTTTGGCACATTGATTAACAAATAAAAAAACAGAAATCTCCTCAAAAAGTATGATAAAGAACATGAAACTAATAATAATTCACGGGGCTCCAGCTGTTGGTAAATATACCGTGGCCAAAGAACTTGAGAAAGAAACGGGATATAAATTAATCCATATCCATTCAATTTATGATCCTTTAGAAAACGTATT
>JAIWBS010000073.1:0-9595 GCA_048633705.1 Pirellulales bacterium | reverse complement strand
ATCTCCTGACCGCAGACTGCCACGTAGACATCACCGTCAGTGCCGGCTTCAGTTTTTGTTACGTACTCCCTGGCGATGATGTGGGCGAAGTTCAGCTTGTCATCGGGTACTGAATATGCCAACCAGAAACACTCGAACATGGTCCTCACCTTCTTTCGGAAAAGGGTTGTATCGCTTGTGAATGAGCGGCTTTATCTTAGTCCTTTATTTCAGTTTGTCAATCCTGCACCTCACGAGGTGCAGGGTATCGAAGATGTGCAGGAAAAAGAAGAACCGCCCCGGATCCCGTGTTGGGAAACCGAGGCGGTACGAATGTGCTCCAAGAACTAGCGGCCGGGTGTGAACTCTTCCAACACCCAAGTCATGGTCTTTCTGAAACCGCGGAGCTGAACGAGCGAAAACATCCCCTCCCCCCGGACAAAGAACGTCAGCTCCACGAACCGTTTCTGGCGCGGATAGGGTGGCTGGATCCCTTGCTCGATGATCTCTTGGGTGGTGTATTTGTCCTCTTGGACCTCCCGTTCAAAGATCAGCATGTAATCCAATCCACCTGGAATAGGTACACTCTTCAAGCCGTTGTACCAGAGCACATCTCTTTTCGTAGGATCGGTGCTGTTGCCAACCCCTTTCTTGGCCGCATAGAAGATGGTCCTCCGCGAGAAGCCGTCACCGGGAATATCCTTGAGTGTCTGCCATGGACCAGGCTCTCCCCTGGGATCTCTAGAGCAGCCACTCGGGTAGGTAATGATTTCCCTGACCACCATCCCTTCAGAGTAATCAATACCCCAATAGATTTTGTCTCGGTCGGGAGGGTAGATGCCTAGTCTGTCCTCTATCACCTCTATCTCGTAGAACTCCTGATAGCTCTCGAGGTAAGCCGGGCCGTCTACTTCCCCTTTGAGCGAGATAATCAGCCGAAAAACGCTGTCCGGTCCGGCCTGGCTCACCTCTCTAGTGTAGTCGATAGGAGCAACCATCGGAGTGGTCTGATACCCCTCTTCTTGTATCGTACCCGACGGCCACCAGATCCTGTCGACCAACAGGGGTGATGCCTCTTCGATAGTGATAGAGTATTCCCAGGTGGAACCTGGATCTAGGGGAAAGTAGGGCTTGAACAGCTCAACCTGGTCATCAGTCAGATCTTGCCCCAAGACCGCTGAACTTATCAGCAGCCCCACTGCCGTTAGTACTAGATATCGCCATTTCATGACATGCCCCTTTCAGAGGTTTTTAACCTGTATCGCCTTGTGAATGAGCGGCTTTATCTTAGTACTTTGATTTGAAATGTCAATCCTGCACCTCACGAGGTGCAGGGTATCGAAGATGTGCAGGAAAAAGAAGAACCCCCGATTTACGCCAAAGACGGAATCGGGGGCACGAAGGTTCGAACAAAAGGATTCCCATTTCCTACTAGGGAATCCCCAGCAGAAAGTGGATAGTAGTAGGTGCAAAGACCTGCAAGAGGATGTACCCTGTCTGAATGACCCAGGCAACCCAGATGAGGATCGATAGCAGCCACTTGGGGTCATCGTCATAGCTGCAGGGCCAGAACTTCTTCATCACCCCCATCCAGACCAGGATTATCACCGGTCCGACCACAAGACCCACAGTCGGTACAGATGTGCTTTCTCCCTGATAGTGGTAGGACATCCACATGATGATTCGGGACGTGACATCCACGCCCAGGACAGCCCACATGCCGAGGAATATGAACAGGCGCTGCTTCCCGATGTTGAAGCGGGAATCTTTGCGAAAACTGAACTGGGTAGCCCAGAACAGGATGCCCGCTAACACTTCCAGCGTTAACACCAGACTAATGAGAAGCATCTGATCCCCCTTTGCTTGAATGTGCGTTCAGTCATTTTTTCGAACAGGTTAGATTATCATATAACCAGGAAAATGTCAACCTTGCCTGCCGGTAGGCGGGCCTGTCGCTCGCGAGTGATAGGGTTAATAAAAAAGAAAAACCGCCCCGTGCGTAGCGAGGGGCGGCCTCAAATAAATGCTAAAACGATTACTCCAAGCTAGAAAAACTGGTACTATCTTCCTGCAGATTAGAAGTGTCTCCAGACACCTCTAGGGTGTAGATGTCGGTTTCATTAATTTCTATTGTATAAGTACCGTCCTCAAGATCCAACCCGAAACTACAACCAGCCTGGGCAAGAGCATCAAGGCAGCCACTTCGTGAATATTTATATACCTTATTTTGAAGGTTAACCGTAATTTTTGAGCCATCAATTTTCTCGTTACACCTCAAAACGTAGCATGAATCAGGATAAAGTTCTTTGGTTTTAATTAATATTAAGTGTCCTTCTGTGGTGGTCTGGTGTTTTACTGTTACTCTATCAAGTTCAGCATATTCTTTATACGAATTCTGCGACCAGTACCAGTAGATACCTCCGCCTACCACGATAGCTGTAATTACTACGGCAATAATTATACGGCTGGTGTTTTTAGACTTTGCCTCTGTATTCATAAAAAAATGGATAAATAATAACAACTTGATTATAACACAGTAAATATTATTTTCTCAAATAAGCCTCGATCAATTTAGGGGAATGAAATAAAAAGAAGAACCGCCCCGGGATCCCGTGTTGGGAAACCGAGGCGGTACGAATGTGCTGGACGAGTGTCTCAGGAGGCACTCTCGGCCATCCTTCTGATCTCATCGTACACCCAGGTGACGAGTTTCCCCTCGTGCACTCTTTCTTCATCGCGGGAAAACTGCCCAGTGGAATGATCCAGCCGATAGAGAGAAAAGGATCTCCGGTCGTTATGGCACAGGAAAACCGGAATGTTGACTGGTATCCTGTTTTGGACATCCAGAGCTCTCTTGATCGCCTCGTCCAAGGTGCTATTGAACTCCAGCAGAACGACATCGAAACTCTTGCCCAAGGCTTCGGCACTCTCCATGGCTGCTGTCAGAAGAGGCTCCTGATCCCAAGTGCCGGTAACGTGGAAGACGTTAGACCCGGCCAGAGGAATCGTGGCTCCGTATTGCAGCAGTAGATCTGCTCCTTCAGCCGAATCATCCAGCCAAACGACCAGAACTCTTCTTGGCTTGTCCCAACGAACAGTCATTTTCTCCTCCCTGTTAGGGTGAACTTGCTTTGCTACAAACTCTTAAATAGTTATATATCTTAGCAATTTGATTTGATTTGTCAACTTAAAAAAGCCGCCCCGTGCGTAGCGAGGGCAGCTCATATATTATACTAAATTATCCTTCGAAAAACTTGGCTTTCAAAAATTCAGCTAAGGCTTGCATTTCCTCTCTGGACTTTTTTAAATCGGTCTCTTTGGTGTCATTATCTGATTGTTGATTCATTGCTTCGAACTTCTCAGGTACAATCCGAAAAGCACCAAAAACTCCTTTTGGTTCAAAAACAAATCGATTATCCGAAGGATGCTCTCCGTAAAACTGGTCTAATAATCGTTGCAAGCGATCTTGGATTACCCCATGTTTTTCCTGCATTTCTTTGATGTAGCTGTCACGTTCTTCTCCTCTCAGTTTTAACTTTTCTTCAGGGAATTCCAAACTAACGTCCACCCAGGGATAAGGCAATCCCCTATCTGTATGGCCCTCACAGGAACCGTCCAGGGGAAAATTATGGGCCATTAATGAAGTAACTGATTCTTTAATGCCGTCATCTATTTCCAAAGCTAAACCGTCGGTGATTTTATCCACTTTTTCCTGAACAGCCGCCCACTGAATTTCCTTGGCTGATTTTTCCTGCCCCGTTTCTATTTCTTCCTTAATTTCTCCAATCCCGGTAAAAAATTCCTGGGAAATCTTCTGGGCTTGTTCTGAGCGGAAATAGTCACCATATTTGTCATAGTATCTATCTCCGTAATCGTGCCAAAGAGCTCTCTGATAATTAAAAACCTGAAACTGTTCAGTATATGCCCGGACAAAGCTGTCTTCATCGGGAAAACCATCGGGACGAGGAGGCCTAACTGTTATGATTTCATTTTCCACTTGGTCCGGTCTTTTGGGGACATCGGCAAAATAATTTTCTCCCTTTTCTTGTTTAACCATTTCTACCCACTCCGGCGAAGGGTCGATAGCCAAACCGAAATTAACACCTCTAATATCCTGATCCTGCAGATCTTGATCATTTAAATCAAATTCATCCATCCCTCCCCTGACAAATCCATATTTTTCTTTTAATTGATCAATAATTTTCTGTACCTTCTCCACCATAATTTCACTTCGTGGGTCCTTCCTGTCTAGATAGAAAGCAAGATACGGATTGCGAAAACCTTTATCGGCCGGGACCATGGTACCATCTTCCCTGGTTACCTCCCGATGCCCGGAACATCCCTCTTTTGTCTTAATCCAGTTATCGTTATTTATTTCCCGGCATAATTCACGAATATCACGATCAATAACTTCCGGAAATTGGTCGGAGGCAATTCCGGATAGCGACCATAACGGGATGTCATGTGCTTCCAGATATTGGTTGAGTTTTGTTTCAACTTCTTTGTCGTCCAGATCTTCATCTTCTCCATTAGGAAAAACCTCGTTTCGGTCCGGTGGTTTTAGCCCTTGCATCTGCCAAACTTTATCCCAATTCAAAGAGCCATCAGGACTGCGCGGTGACTGATAACCTTCTCCTTCCCGAACAGCCGATTTTTCTTGGGCTTCTAAATATTCTTGCCAGGTTTGTTTGGCCCATTTCTTATACTGAGTAATTTCTTCCTCTAAATTAACATCTGGGGCTGGCGGGGGGATTTCTGATTGATCAATTTGGGCTTTGGCAATTTCAGGAATCTCTGATGATAAACCGATCATCTCTTTGTCTCTTTTGGATAAATTAGCTATATCATTTTCTTTCATAAATTTGGTTAAAATCTTTTTCTAAACTTACTTCCTTTAACTAAATATTTCAACCTTACCTCAGCACCTCCGACTAAAATACTTATTTACAAATCAATTAAATATTCCCTGATAAATTTCTCAGTGGCCCGGACAGTATCTTCTTTCAGCTTAGCCGGACTAGTTGCTACCCACATAGCGAAGTTGTAAAATTCTTTATTATCAACTTTCAACCATTTGTCATTCTTATACAAAAAATACATTAAAGTAGTCATGGCTATCCTTTTATTACCATTAAGAAAAGGATGATTCTTAATCATTAAATAAAAAAGAATAGCCGCCTTCCCGGTCAGTCCTTTATAAAGAGGCTTTCGGCTAAACTTGGCAAAAGGGGTAGCTAGACAGCTTTCCAAGACTTTGGGGTAACGGGAACCAAAATCGGGAATCGGCTCGTTATAGGTCATGAATTGACGAGCCAGTTTGAAAGCGACGTATTCTACCTCCTTAATGGTTAATGAAAGTTTCATGCGTTGCCTAAAGATTTCAAAGTTTCCCCATATTCTTTAACCGTTTTTTTGACCGCTTTATCAATGTCTGATTTTTGTTTAGGGCTCAAAGATTCTCCCAAAATCGGCCCCAGATCGTTCCGGTCAATTATATAGTTACGACCTACTTTTTGGGCTTTAATCTGGCCTAATTTGATTTTATTAAATACAGCTATCCGGCTGATACCTAAAATATCAGCTAGTTCTGTTGTTGATAAAAATTGGTCTTTTTTCATAGAATTATGTTATGTTAATCTATATATACTATATTAACATATGTTAACATACTTGTCAAACTCCCCTGAGAAAACCGTAATCAACCGGACTAGTTAAATAACCTATACCCTTTGAACACCGCCTCGCAAAGAAAGTTCTGCAACTCTTCGCTACCGGGCTTGGTTTGGGCCAGATACAAGCTGTGCATATAGCGGCGCCGTTGCTTTTGCTCGATAATGGCCGGAGCAATATCAACCCGCAGCAAGATAGCAGTAATCAAAAGACGGCCGATTCGTCCGTTGCCATCGGCAAAAGGATGAATCTGCTCAAAACGGGCGTGACTGTCAGCGATATGGGAAATAATATCAGTTGCCCTCTTCCCCAACCGGGCGGCCAGAGATTTCATCAGCGCAGGCACTTTTTGGTAGTTGGCTGTAGGCACATTCGCTCCGACAATGCGTACCGCATGCCGGCGGTACATTCCGGCTTCAGAGTCTATGGCATTAAGCAGTATGCTGTGCAAACGAAGAATGAGACTTTCATTAAGGCGGCCGCCGCTGTGCAAGTGGTTAAATAGGAAATCCAGGGCCGCCTGGTGATTTTTCACTTCCTGCTGCTCTCTCAAACTACGATTACGCAAAGCGGTATGGTCAAATAAAATAGCGGCGGTTTCGTCTTGGGTCACCGTACTACCTTCCAGGCGGTTGGTATGATAAGTCAGGGCCAGCATGAATTCGTCATGCAGATCCCGCCGCACCGCAATTGCCTGAATAACCTTGGAGTGCCGGCGGGCCAGCTTTTTGATCAAGCGTTTCTTGCCATCCAGCTCGGAATCTTTACTATTTGTTTCGCCGCCGATTTTTTCATAAAGAGCATTAAGGCGCGCCAAAGCGGCCGGCCTGGGCTGGGCTTTTCCCTTAAACCAGGCATTAAAGGCAACAAAACTGACGCCTAGCTCACGGGCTAGCCTTTCCTGGGTTTTACCGGTAATGGCTTGGATTGTTTGTAATTTTTGTTGTATAGTCATACCAGTCAATTTTAGCAAACTTTATAAAGTTTGTCAAATTCAATAACTATATAAAGTTATCATTTTCCTTGCCCGCCATCGCTTCGCTTGAGCTAGCCCGACATGTCTGTCATGGCCGGCGGGCGAAGCTCAGGCGTTGCGGGCGGGCCAGCCAAAAATCAACCCCGCCTTTCGACGGAGCATGGTCAAAACTGGCAATCCCCCATCTTGACTAAACCAAATTTTTCCAACCCTGCACCACGTAGGATGCAGGATAAACAAAAAAACACCCGAAAATTTTGGATGTTTTTAAACTGGGGAGGCAGGATTCGAACCTGCGATCACGGCGCCAAAGGCCGATGCCTTACCACTTGGCCACTCCCCATTGATATAGTTTACTTAATTATTACTATTTGATAGAAATTTATCAGTTGCCTTACCCGTCTCGCCCGGCTGCGCCGTAGGCGAGCCGAGGCGGGCCACTTGGCCATCCCTAGGTCCGACTTGTCGGACCGGGACCCCGGCCGTAGACCTAGGGGCTCCCCATCGATTAGGTTATAAGTTATAGGATTTTAAAGTTGAAGTCAAGAGCTACTTCTTTAAATATCTCCCAATAGCCGCCGAACTGGAAATACCGGCTACTACCAAAGCCACCACAATTTCCGTACCGAAAATCAGATAAATATTGCGATTGATGTCGTTCATGATATTAAGATCGTAGCCGGAGAAAAAGGAATTGATATAGGGAGCAATAAAGTTTATAATCGGATAGAAAATTCCCAGGGCAACTACTGAGGCAATAATGGCGTATAAAAGGGACTCCATAATAAACGGTCCGCGGATAAACCAGGAAGTGGCCCCAACCAATCGCATGATGCCGATTTCCTCCCGATGGGTGTAAATCATAATCCCCAAGGTGTTATACAAAACGATTAAGGCAATTATAATAAACACTCCCGACAGGATATAACCGGCCATCTGCAGACGATTAACAATGTGATTTAACCGGTTGATGACGTTTTGGGTGTCTTCAAAATCCTTATCCTTGTCTTCAATCAAACCTTCGTAGGCCGGGTCCTCCAGAGTATCTAGAATTTCCGGGTAATCACTTAACTGCCTGGCTTGAATGACCAAAGAAGCCGGCAGGGGGTTCTCGATCACTTCGATGGATTCCGCCAGCAAAGGATCATTTTCGTGAATATCAATAAAATCCTGCCAGGCCTGTTCAGCTGAAACGTAAGAAACATCAGAGACCGTGGCCATTCCCAATAATCTTTCTTTGATATCCAGAATTTCTTTTTCCGAGGCGCTATCGGTTAGATAAATGGTTACATCAATTCTTTCTTTGATCGTATCAATTGCCTTATCAGCGAATATGTTAAGAGTCAAAGAAACATTAATCAACAATAAAGTAAGAATAAATATTATACTGGTAACCAAAGAAAGCCAAAAGTTCCTGATGAAACTTTGGAGGGCAAATTTGAGGATACGGCCTAAATTGATGAAAAACATAATATTTACAAAATATAACGACCGGATTTCTGGTCGGAAATGACCATGCCGTGGTCAATAGTAATTACTCTCTTTTTTAATGAATTAACAATATCATAATTATGGGTTACTAAGACCACGGTGGTACCGTATTTATTTATTCTTAGCAGCAAATCAATAATATCCTGGGCGTTTATCGCATCCAAATTACCGGTTGGCTCATCTGCCAATAGAATTTTGGGACGATGGACCAAGGCCCGGGCAATCACCGCTCTTTGCTGCTCTCCACCAGATACGTTATTGGGAAAACTATCAGCCTTTTTCTCCAAGCCGACAATCTTTAATACCTGGGGGACGATGGTTTTAATCTTTTTATTGGTTGCCCCCGAAACCTCCAGGGCAAAGGCAACATTCTCAAAAATTGTCTTCTTGGGCAGTAATTTAAAATCCTGGTAAACCATTCCAATCTGCCTGCGCAAAGTCGGTACCTCCTGGGGCTGAATATCAGTAATATCCCAACCGCCGACAATTACTCTTCCTTTGGTAGCTTTGACATCGGCAATTATCAAACGGGCCACGGTAGTTTTTCCCGTCCCTGATTGGCCTACAATTGAAACAAATTCGCCCGGCTTGATTTGAACGCTAACGTCCTGCAGGGCGACACATTTATTAGGAAAAATTTTTGTTACGTTTTTAAACTTGATCATTCTTTTTTTATTTTACCACAATCAGATAAACTACTCCAATTGGCTGATCGGCTCTACTTTAACATTGGCTAAACCCTCCCAACGGTCAGCAATAACGCAAAAAGCCTCTAAAACCAGATCTATTACCCTGCCCTGAACATAAGGACCTCCTGAATATTTTTTAACTATTACACTGTCACCGGTTGCTAAATTGGTCACTCTCATTTCTGCGTGATAAGCATAATCATTATTGGCCGCTCCCATTGGATACCGGCTATCCCGGTACCATGAAGCAACCCCTTCGGATAAATATCTTTTATCCAGAAAAACCGCTACTTTGGCGTATTTCAAGTGAAAAGCCGTTTTTACCACGTGATTGTCAATGTCAGCTGCAGAAGGAAGATGAACCCATCTCTCCTCGCCTTGATCGTAATAATAAATCTGTTTTAACAAATTGGTGTCTTGGTAATAACCAATCTTGAGATGAACCGGGTTGTCAAAATCAATCGTCTCCCCCGACTTAATATCAAACTGATAAACCCGGGATATCAATTCCCGATCAACAGGCAAATCGCCTGGCAGTTCAATTTCCTTTAACTCAACCGTCAGGGGCTGATCAATTGAATTGGGCAGAATGCCCAAGGCAAACGAATCATCCTGATTGTAAACGGTATAGCCTTTAGCTACGGTTTCTAAACTCAATCTCACTGTCATCGGGGCTAAGGCTATGATATCCGGCTCGAAAACCGCCACTTGTGAAAAAGGCAGATGAGTAATCGCTTTGACGATGTTATTATCTCTATCAGTTGTTGAAGGTAATATCTGCCATGATTCA
>JAIWBS010000072.1:0-2204 GCA_048633705.1 Pirellulales bacterium | reverse complement strand
GGTGGAGTGTTAAAAATCGGTGTTTCGTATCAGTTGTATTTTGATCAATTAAAAAAACCTGACAATACCAAATTGATCCAGGATGCTTTTGCAAAGATTACCGGTCAACCGGTAAGAATTAAGTTAGTCAAAGTCGAGCCAAAAGAGATAGCAAAGCCAAAACAGTCTGAAAGTTGGGATAGTGTTTTACAGACTTTTGGCGGAAAAGTAATTAATTAAATTCGTTCCGGGGTCGCCTGCCTGCCGGTAGGCAGGTCTAATTGTATATTAAGATAGCCCGGCGCAAAGCTCCGGGATCGTCTAATTGGTAGGACATCAGATTCTGGATCTGGTAATCTAGGTTCGAGACCTGGTCCCGGAGCTTTGCGCCGACTTTCAAGAAAATCAAATTATATTGTGTTCGCCCCATCATAAAGGTGGGGCGCCCTGCTTTTATGGCAGGGCGAGCCCCTGCCCCGGAGTTTTTATTTACAGTAAGTAACTTTTCTGCTATAATTTCTAATATGAAAGTTGACGAAGTAAAGACCAATAATCTAACTTGGATCAATATCAACGATCCAGATAAATCCACAGCTGAGTATTTAAAGAATCTTAAAAAGCGCTTTCACCCTCTTAATATTCAGGACTCTATTGAGGTAAATCAAACCCCCAAGATCGACATTTACCGGCATTACACTTTTTTAGTTTTGCATTTTCCGGTTTACGATTTCAAGGAACAGAGACTTCGGATTTACGAATTGAATATCTTTATCGGGAAAAACTATTTGATAACAGTGCCAGAAGTTGAAATCGACGTATTAGAAAAATACTTTCATTACTACAAGAACAGAGTTGTAAAAAAAGAACAAACTGGTTTCAGATCTACAACCAGTTTTTTATTGTACAAAATTTTGGACAGACTTTATTGCACAACTTTACCATTAGTTAATACCATGGCTAAAAATATTGATCGGGTAGAAGATGAGATCTATCAGGAAAATACCAAAACAGCAGTAAAGGATTTGATGGTTATCAGGAGAAATATTTTGAACCTACGGAGGATTATCGAGCCGCAACGACTAATAATAAACTCTTTAGCCAATCTCAAAATAGCATTTTTCCCTCAGGAAGTCTCTATTTATTATAAAGATATTCGGGATTATCTCAATCGCATTTGGGTGTCAATTGAGAGTTATAAGGATTTTATGGAAGGACTCAATGAAACTAACGAGGCATTAATTTCTCATCGTACCAATGAAGCGATTAAGGCTCTAACTGTTATTTCGGTCAGCCTACTGCCCTTAACCTTGCTATCCGGAATTTATGGCATGAATATTGTCGGTCTGCCTTTCGCTACACACCCTTATGCTCTGCAAATTATCGTGGGAATAATGGTGGTTATTTTAACGTGTACCTTATTATTTTTAAAAAGGAAAGAATGGCTCTAAATACATTATTAATAAATTAGATCTATGACTCGAAACAATCAAACAAATTCAATAAAATCCACCAATCTGCCAAAGAAAAATATCGAGAATTGCATGTTTTTTCAACATTCCCATTATTTTTTGATTGTTCTTTTTATGATAACAATTGCTTTTATTGCCCTGCTTTTTGGGGATAGTTTAAAAGAAAATGGAGAAATACCGGTTACTGGCTCTAGCCAGATTCAAACGACAGCCGATACCGGTCAGTATAAACAATCTGTAAATAATCTTGTCCAAAAATTTTTTTCCCAACTGGTTAAGACTGATGGCAGCAAAGATATTTCGGCTAGTGTTACGCTTAATCAACTGATGGATTTAAAGGTGGCCGATGACTATAAGGATTTTCATTTATCGTTAATCTTGGCTTTTAACCAGATCAAAGAGTCTGAAGCTAAAGCTGATCAAACTTTGTACGAACAAGCTATTTTTTCATTAGATTCCTTATCACAGACCAACCCCTGGTTTAATTACTAGAAAACAATGTTTTCTACTAGAATAATCACCATTGTCATATTTGTATTAATTTTGGGTTTAGCAGTCGCCTTTGTTTTTTTACTGCAATCAGACGAGATAACATTATCCAATCAAGAACAAACCGCTACCATCGGTAATTTTGATGAAAAGTTGGTTTTTTCTTGTTGGCAAGCTGATAGCTGGGGGATTTATTATTTTGATGAGTCAACCCGCCAGCTGGGCAAGCTAATCGATGGTGAACTGAACGAACATTTACCGATAGTG
>JAIWBS010000071.1:0-2606 GCA_048633705.1 Pirellulales bacterium | reverse complement strand
CGATAACCGCCAAAGCTAAAACGATCCTATAGTAGGCGAACGGTTTGAGGGTGTTTTTTTGTAGATAATGCAGGAAGAACTTAAAACAAAAATAACCGGTAATAGCCGATGCCAAAAATCCAGCTATTAAAACCACTACTTCAGCACTAGAAACCGAATAATTGGTCAGATCAAATAACTTTTTTAGTCCTGCCCCCAAAACAATAGGAATAGCCAGCAAAAATGAAAAACGGGCGGCTTGGGCCCTTTTTAAACCGCTGCCTAAACCAGCCAGAATTGTAATACCGGAACGGGAAACACCAGGAATTAAGGCAATGGCCTGAGCCAGACCAATCATCAAAGCATTTTTAAAACTAATTTGGTTCATTTCTTTAAACTTTTTGGCAAATCTCTCTGCCGCCAAGAAGAATAAAGCAAACACCACCAACATAATAGCCACCCAATAAGTCTGCCTGAAAAAATTCTCGATAACATCTTCTAGAAAGTAACCGATTACTGCAGCAGGAATTGTCCCGACCACCAACCACCAAGCCAAACGCTGTTCCACTTTTTCTTTTAGCTGCCATTTGGCAAAACTCTGGAAAAAAGCTATTATATATTTACTGATATCTTTGTAGAAAAATATCAATAAGGCCAATAGGGTACCCAAATGGAGAACTGCATCAAAAAGCAATTCAGATAAAATACTAAAATTAAAAAGCTCGTGAAAGATCACCATGTGGCCCGAAGACGAACTCGGTAAGAATTCAGTCAAACCCTGAATTATCCCGGCCAAAATTGAATAAATTATGTCCATATGAATTTTCTCCAAGACTACGCCATTCTAATCATGCCCATTATTGCTGGTTTACTTGCCCAAGCTTACAAGTTGGCAACAGATCAGATCAAGGGTAATTTTAATTTTAAGGAAATTATTACTTCTTTGGGTGGAATGCCTTCAGCCCACACCGCTTTTGTGGTTTCGCTGGCCAGCATGGTTGGGCTGCTGGAAGGGATAACCAGCCCTATCTTTGCCGTCGCAGTAGTATTTACGATAATTGTGATGCGTGATGCAATGGGCTTTAGGATAATTTTAGGTGATCAGAGTAAAATAATCAATCATCTACAAAGTAAATTGCCCGAGGAAGAAAGAAATAAGCTACCCAAGTTGAGAGATCAATACGGGCACACAATAATTGAAGTATTCTGGGGAACCGTGACCGGTATCGGGCTTAGCTTATTATATTACTATCTGGTTTTTTAAACTACTTTTGGCATTTTGGGCAATATACCGTTGTCCGCCCTCCTAATTTCATCGATTTAAGCGGTGTCTGGCAATCCAGACACTTTTCTTTTTTTCGGCCGTAGACTTTTAACTTTTCTGCGTATTTTCCCTTTGCCCCTTGGGAATCGACATAGGTATCGATGGAACTCCCCCGATATTTTACTGCCAGAGATAATATCTTTTTAATAGCTTGAAACAACTTTCGTAGTTCGCCTTCTTTAATTAACCCGGCAATCCTAGTCGGTTGGATCTTAGCGCAAAAAAGTGTTTCATCCGCGTAGATATTGCCAATTCCGGCAATAAAAGTCTGATCCATCAGAAGTGGTTTTATTTTGGCTATCTTGCGTTTTTCAATAATTTCTTTGAATTTGGCAAAGGTAAATGACTTTTCTAATGGCTCGGGTCCTATCTTCATTTTTTCGAATAACTTTTTTACTTCTTTCGTTTGCAGTATTTTTATATAACCGAACAACCTCATATTATTAAAATACAACTTACGGCCATCAGTAAAGGTGAAAATTGCGTGTGTGAACCTATTCGGTAAACTTCGTAAATACTCCGCAATAAAATGACCTCCTCCAAATATCTTTCCATCTTTATCCCTCATTATCAGTTGACCGGTAATTTTCAAATGGAATAACAAACTTAGTCCCTCTGACAAATCAATAATAATCATCTTGGCCCGGCGTCTGACATCGCAGATTGTTAAACCAACAATCTTTTTTTTGAATTTGTTAATTGGAAAATTGAGCTGCTTGGGTCGATCAGCCCAAAAGTCTTTTATCTTTTTTCCTTTGAGTTTAGGCTTTAAATCTCTAACGATTGTTTCAACTTCGGGTAATTCTGGCACGGGTAATTAATTAATAATTAATAATGTATAAATTTTTTTAAGAATTTCATTATACATTATAAATTATGCATTATACATTATTTAGAGTAACCAATTGGTATTATATATAATGGAGTGGATGATTGATCCAAATCCAAAAGCTGATTGATCGATGTATCATCAAATGCCCCAACAGTGGTCAGTCCTAAATCTAAGGCCGTGGCCTGCAAAGCGATGTTTTGGGCGACATGACCGGCCTCCAGTTGGACATAACGAATTCCCCTCTCTCCGTATTTGCCGGTTGTCCTTTGGTAAATACCAATTACTACCATTACCAGGGGGGCTTCTTTAATAAAATCTTGATTTAGGCTGGCAGCCGCTAACTCATCTCTCAAATCATCTGAATTTACTTTATCTAAACAATGATTTTCGGGAGAATAATGGTAAGTGCCAACATTATCTCCAATTTGGCCGGTCAAATAAAGCTCCATAGGATATAAGGCACCAGCTGAA
>JAIWBS010000070.1:0-3314 GCA_048633705.1 Pirellulales bacterium | reverse complement strand
CGGTTCTCTCGGCGGCGTGGTCAGTCTTTTCTTTCCATAATCTTAAATAAACACCCTCGATCTGATATCCCATTTGTTTCAATAAAAAAGCGGCCACTGATGAATCAACTCCTCCGGACATGGCCACTAAGGCTTTTTTCATCCGTTGTTACTTATTTGATTGTCGTCGGAAATTTCAGGTGGTTTGAATATCTTGAATCCGAAAAATGATAAAAACGTAAGACCGAGTGAAATATTAATCAGTTGCAAAAACCTCAAAACTAAAATAAAGGCCACCCCGGTGGAAGGTCCTAATCCCAATAAATTAAAATAACCGGCTTGGGCCGCTTCTTGGGTACCTAATCCCCCGGGAATAGGAACGGCCGCGGCTGCCATAAATATTACTCTGAGCATTAGAAGATCAACAAAACTCATAGTATGACCAAGGAAAAACAGAACTAATTTGTATTGCAACAAAGTAATTACCGTACCAATAAAAACCAAACCTAAACAATAAAAGAAATAGCGAGGATGGTATTTTAGAAAATAATGAAGATGTTGATCAAAACGTTCAATAGCTTCTTTACCGTTTCTAATAAATTTGATTTTATCTAATCGCAAAAATCTAAGCAGCGGGTATAGCATTCCACTGTTACGCAAAGTTTTTTTATAAAAATAGATTAGGAAAAATATGGAACCAGCCATAATAATAATGGTAGGAATTAGAATTTTTATATTTTCTGTAAACTTAATCAGAAAAATCGCAACACCAACCACCAAGTAAAAAATAGTTATGGTCAAAGTAATCATCTTCTCCAAAACATTAGCGGCCATTCCCTTAGTCACCGGCAATTTATAATCCCTTTTCAGAATATAGGCAATCATGAATTCGCCTCCGATATACATCATTGGCGTAACATAAGAAACTGAATCTCCAATCAATTTTAAAACAGCGCTTTTCAAGACCGGTACCTTGGGGCCAAAGCTTCTGATTATTAATCTTAGGTTGGTAGAATAGAAAAATAGAATAGTGAAAGTGATCAGGACAAGCCAGAATATTTGCGGTAAGGTTATTTTGTCAAGATGATCTAAAATGGTACGGTAATCCGATTTATTCAGAACCACAATAAAAATCAGGACGCCTAAAACAAAAAGTGACCCGACTAGTAAGATTTTTTTCTTATGTTTGTTAATTGACATTTATTTGAACTTTTTCCGATACCACATTATTATCAAAATTTGATAAATATTTTATACTTTAGATTTTACTAACCAAGTGCATGACCAAGCCAGCTGCCAATCCAATTGTGAAATTATCATCCAAGAAAAGAGGAATAGCCTCTATAATTGTGGCCGCCAGCGCCCCGGCAATTAGAATGTGAGTAGAAATTGGCAGCCCACAGACAACTAATATGGCCGCGCCTATTAAACTAGCAGTTAAAAAGGCAAGACTGCCTTCTAATGTTTTCTGCCTCAATATCCTGTTTCGCCCGTATAAAGACCCAAAAACGCTGGCTGCTACATCGCCGACAGATAAAAATACCAGAGCGGAAATCGCAATCGGTTTACTGAAAAATAAAACGACTAATAGGGTTGAGGTCAAAAGTGCCGTATTGCCAATTAATTCAGTTTTTTCCTTGTCTTTGAGTAGTTTATTAAATTTGGCAAAAACCCATTTATTTAAAGACGGTTTGTTAAGTCGCAAGTAATCCAAACTCAAAAAAACGAATAAACAAATTCCAATAAAAATGCTGATTTGAAATTTAGTCAACCAAAAATAACTAATCGGAAAAATCAATCCAATAAGATGCCAAGCTTTCCGCAACAGTTTTAGTCTTTGCTTGTCAGCCCGTCGTTTTATAATCCACTGCAGCATTTTGTCCTTATTTTCTAAATTTCTTGGCTATCCACAAAAACACCCATAACCCAACAATAATCCAGATCCAGGGAGCCAAGAAAATTGCCAAGACGGCTAGACACACTATGATCAGAAATTTTGTGTAGTTGCGATAACCAACTTTTCTTTTACCCCTGTTTGCTTTTTCTTGTTCCATAATATCCTTTTTTTAATTATTGAAATTCATTCCAAGAAAAAATATCTTCGACCTGATGTCCTTTGTAATGAGTAGCCAGGTGAGATACTTTTTCGTAAATTTTAGAAATATCTACTGTTTTGCGATATTTGGCTGAAGGATAACCGCAAGGCAAACAGAGTACCGCTAAATAATCATTGGGGATATTCAGTATCTCTCCGACTTCTTCTTCCTCGAAAGCCGCACAAGCACATGTCCCTAATTCTAAAGAGGTAGCCTCTAACATCATATTTTCCGACATAATACCCACGTCGATAAATTTATTACGATCCCCTCCCTCACCTCCAGTTTTAACACATATAACAAAAATTACAGGAGCTTCCTTCATCCAAAAATTTATCCGGTCATTGGCTTGCACCACCTTTCTTTTCAAAATGGGGTCATCTACAATAATCACTTTATAGGGTTGGCGATTTCTAGCTGACGGTGAATGCAAGCCAGCCAAACAAATTTTTGCAATTTTTTCTTTCTCAATCGGCTTGTTTAGATAGGAACGAACGGAATGCCTCTTTTTTATTATTTCCAAGATACTCATTTTCTAAATTTAACTTTAGGTCCCAAATCAGTATCCTTTAATTCCACTCCGTCTTTTTTTAATTGATCTCTTATCTGATCAGCTTTTTTGAAATCCCCTGATTGCCTAGCCTCTTCTCTTTGTTCAATTAATTGTTTAACCTCATCGGGCACTTCCTCTTCTTTAACTTCGGACAAAGATAAACCTAAAACCTTATCAAAGTCAAAGAGAGTCTCCCACATTTCCTCGGTGGGTAAACCTTCAGACAAATCCATGCGAGTGTTCACTTTTTTTACAAAGTCGAATATGTACGAGAGGGCTTTGGGTATATTTAAATCATCAGCTAGAGCTTGATCGAACTTTTCCTTTAAAACGTCGATTTCCATAGTAACTTCTTGATGAGCTTTAATTTCTTTATAGTCAAGCAGGCGGAGAACAAATTCTTTTAATTTGGCATAGCTTTCCTGGGCAAATGCCAAGGATGGCCAGGAGAAGCTCAAAGTCTTGCGGTAGTGCGCGGTTAGATATAGATAACGTAGATCCATCGGCAAATAGCCTTTTTCCTTGACGTCCTGCAAAGTAATAAAGTTGCCTTCGGACTTACCCATTCTAGCCTGATCAATTACCAAAAAGGCTCCGTGCAGCCAGTATTTAACCGGTTCTATCTGGAAAGCTCCGTAGGATTGAGCTCGCTCATTAGTGTGATGAACCGGGATGTGGTCAATCCC
>JAIWBS010000069.1:0-12553 GCA_048633705.1 Pirellulales bacterium | reverse complement strand
CCGCTCCGATATCAAATGGTGGTCCCCATATCAGGATTTTTGGTTACCGTGATGGGGTTTATCGACCGGTAATTCTGGGATTGATGGCTTACCGAGAAGATTTTCGCGGCGGCATCAATTTGGCTTGCGGAGACTTAAACGGAGATGGAGCTGATGAAATTATTACTGGCATTGTTGCTGATGGCGGACCTCACGTTAGAGTGTTCGGCCGTAATCGGCAAAAGACTATCAGCTTGATCAATCCTGGTTTTATGGCTTTCGCTGACAGTTTCCGCGATGGCGTGTCAGTGGCCAGCGCAGATTTAAACAATGACGGCAAAGCAGAAATTGTTACAGGAATTAACAGTAACGAGATAGCCACTATCCGGGTTTATAATTGGAAGGGCGCTTTATTATTCAATGAGTTTTTAGGCTATCCTGATAGTTATCGAAATGGAGTCAGTTTATCCGCTGGTCCCATCTAATTCATAATGGCATGAGAAAAAGTCTTACATTTCTATTTATAATATTGTTAGTAATTTCTCTGCCGGGTTGTTTTAATTTAAGTGATGAGAAAGAAGAGGATGGGGAAGGTCTGATTGATCAGGTTAAAAAAGATAGAGCAGTTATTGCTTGCCAGAAAGAATGCCGCATTAAGAAAGAAATTGAAGATTATGCCAATGGTCCCTGTCTATCAAACTCGGTTCAGCCGGATTGGGTTTGTGATATTGCTCATTCACCCAGGCAGGAAGTTGATGATGATCCGGTTAATCAGTGTTCTGCTTATCGACAGGGTACGGCTAACCATTTTGTCGAATTAGATTTGGATTGTAAATTAATTAGAGCTCAATAATATATGCTTGTTGTCTGGATATTAGTTTTTATTGCCAGTGTAGTTATTTTGGTAATTGCGGCTGATAAATTTACTGAAGCAGCTGAAAGGTTAGGTATGGCTTTGGGTATACCTTCTTTTTTAATTGGGGTGACTATTGTTAGTATTGGCACATCTTTACCAGAGTTGTTTACCAGTTTAGTCGCGGTTTTTAAAAGTACGGAAGCGGTAGATACTACTGCCTTGGTGATCAGTAATAACCTGGGTTCAAATATTGTAAACATTTTATTGATTGTGGGACTAGCTGCCATTGTTGCCAAGAAGCTGGAGGTAAAAAGAAGTCTGATTGAATTGGACGTACCACTACTTTTATTATCTACTGGTTTGCTGATTTTAGTGATGATGGACGGTACCATAACCTGGATGGAAGGATTGATTTTAGTTATTGGTTACGCGATATTTTTGCGATACAGTCTATCTGAACATGATCGGGAGAGGATAGGGACAACTGATGACATTAGAGTCAAACCTCATTTTTTGAAATTTATCAAAAAGGGAGAATTTGATTTTCACGCCCAACAGATTTTTCTGCTAATTATTTTTGGAGGTGTGATGTATTTGGGAGCTCGTTACACTATAGAATCGATTGTTAATCTTGGAGATATCTTTAAGATAAGCTCAACTATTTTAGCAGTAACGGCCGTGGCTATTGGCACTTCTTTGCCCGAATTAGTGGTTTCGATTAATGCTGCTCGTAAAGGTAAATACGAAATTGCTATCGGCAATGTTTTTGGCTCTAACATTTTTAACGTGCTGCTGGTAGTAGGCAGTACTTCTTTAATTAAGCCGTTAGTGGTTCCCCAACAGATGATAGTAATCGGTATTCCCTTTTTGGTAGTATCTACTTTGTTGTACGCTTTTTCTGGAATCTCCGGCAAAGTATTTAATTACGAGGGGGCCATGTATTTGTTGATTTATGCTTTATTTATCGCTAAGCTGTTTAATCTGTTTTAACTATGAATTTATTCCTTTGGTTTCTGGTTTTTGCTGGCGCCTTGTTCGCCTTAGTTAAGTCAGCTAATGTTTTTACTAAATATTCGGAAAAGCTAGGCCATGTTTTGGGTATGCCTCAGTTTATTGTTGGGGTTTTAATCGTATCTGTAGGCACTTCCTTGCCGGAACTATTTACTTCCTTGGCCTCAGTGATCCACAGGGAAACAGAAATAGTTTCCGGCAATATTCTTGGTTCGGTAATTGCTAATATTTTATTAGGTTTGGGATTAGCTGCTCTTTTTAGCAAGAAAGTCATTAAGATGAAATGGGATATTTCATACGGTGATTTACCTATATATACAGGAGCGATTATTTTAGTTATCTTCACTATGAAAGATGGTATTCTTGCCTGGCAAGAAGCTTTATTATTTTTGTTTGGTTATTTAGTTTATTTTTATTATTCCCTAGAAACACATAGAAAGAATAATGAAGTTAAAAAAGAAAAATACAGCTGGTCAATCGCTATTTTTCTAATTATTAGCATTGCGGTTATTGCTTTTTCGGCTGATTGGGTAGTTAGATCCATTATTGAGATTTCTGGTATTTTGGGATTGGGCACTTCAATTTTAGCTGCCAGCCTTATTGCGATAGGTACTTCTTTACCAGAGATAGCTGTGGCTATTGCGGCAGTCAGAAGAGGAAATTTTGATCTTTTAGCAGGCAATATTATTGGGTCAAATATCTTTAATATCTTTGTCATCTTGGGTTTATCCGGAATGATAACGCCTTTGGTTATTCCCGAAAAAATTGTTACCCTTGTTATCCCGAGCGTCATAGCGGTTAGTGTATTATATTGGGTAGTGACAATGGATAAAAAAATTACCCGTACCGAGGGAATATTAATGATTCTGATTTATTTATTATTTATTGGTAAACTTTTTAGCTTCATCTGATGAAAAACTTTATTAAAAAACTGATCCCCAGACCGCTTTTAAATTTTTATCACTGGAAATTAGCTTGGCTGGCAAATATTATTTACGGTTACCCTTCAAAAAAAATGATAGTTATCGGAGTGACCGGCACTACCGGTAAATCAACCACGGTAAATTTAATTGCCAAAGTTCTAGAAGCAGCCGGCCATCGGGTGGGGTTAACTTCAACCTTTAATTATAAAATTGGTGACAAAGAATGGATTAACGACACCAAGATGACTATGCCTGGTCGGTTTCGTCTGCAAAAAATGTTAAAGCAAATGTTGAAATCCGGCTGCAGCCATGTAGTGATTGAAACTTCATCAGAAGGGATCGTTCAATATCGGCATGTCGGTATTGATTATGACCTGGCGGTTTTTACCAATCTATCACCGGAGCACATCGAGTCACACGGTTCCTTTGCCAAATATAAAGAGGCCAAAGGTAAGTTATTTAAATCATTGGCCAAAACAAAAAGAAAAGACAAAAAAATCAGTGTGATCAATTTAGACGACAAAGAATCTGGTTACTTTTTGAAATTCTGGGCTGATCAGAAATGGGGATTCACTACCAATTATCAATCGTCAATTACTAATCACAATTTAAATAGAGTCGTAGCTAAAGATATTAGTTTGGAATCTTGGGGATCACGTTGGCTGGTTAATGACACAAGGTTTGATTTGCATTTGGTTGGATTATTTAATGTGTATAATGCCTTGGCCGCTATCACTGTTGGTTTAAGCCTGGGCGTTGATATTAATCAAGTTAGGGAAGGTTTAGAAAAAGTTGAGAAGATTGATGGACGCTTGGAAGAAATATCTGAAGGGCAGGATTTTAAAGTAATTGTTGATTATGCTCATGAGCCAAAATCTTTAACCAATGTTTATGAGGCATTAAAGCCAACAGTATCTGGTAAGATTATCGCGGTACTGGGATCTTGCGGCGGCGGTCGTGACAAAGCTAGACGACCGGTTTTAGGAAAACTAGCTGCCCAGTTTGCTGAACAGGTTATTATAACCAATGAAGATCCGTATAACGAAGAACCGATGGTTATCATAGATCAAGTGGCAGAAGGAGCCAAAGAAGCTGGTAAGGAGTTAGGACAGAATCTTTATAAAATCTTAGACAGAAAAGAGGCGATTAGAAAAGCGATATCGATGGCCCAACCAGGCGATCTGGTCATTATTACCGGCAAGGGGGCGGAGCAGTGTATTATGGGAAAGAATGGGAAAAGGATACCTTGGGATGACCGGCAAGTAGTTAAAGAGGAGTTAAAAGCCGCAAAAACAGGCTGGTTATCGTGTGGATAACCTGTTGGCAATTTGGCTAATTATAAACAAAAAATTACACAAAACCAAACAAAAATGGCTAAACATAGCCATTTTTTAATAATCAGCCAAAAACGGCTTGACAGTTGATAAATAATCAGGTATTATCATAATTACTTTTAACTTTATTATGGGCTTTTAAAAAGCCTTTATCTCCTTTCCAAGAACATCGTTTAGGATAAGGAGAAAAATTTTATGTCTTTTCAGACCGAACGAGAGGACAGACAGTTCTTTACCAAGCTGCACGAGGCTATTCCGTTACCCAATTTGATTGAAATCCAAAAAACCTCATACGATTGGTTTCTACAAGAAGGGTTAAAGGAATTATTAGAAGAAGTCTCACCGATTCGTGATTACGCTAAACAATTAGAGCTCTACTTTGGAGAGCACTATTTTGATGAGCCACGATTTGATGAGATAACTTCTAAAAAGAAAAACCTCACTTACGAGGCAGCAATTAGGGTAAAGTCTAAGCTGGTTAATAAAAAAAATAATGACACCAAGAAGCAGGAAGTCTATCTTGGTGATTTTCCCTTGATGACAAACAGAGGGACTTTTATTATTAATGGGATTGAAAGAGTTGTCGTCAGCCAGTTGATTAGATCAGCTGGTGTTTTTTTTACCAGTGAAGTTCTTCGCGGCCGCCGTTTTTATGGCGCCAAGATTATTCCCAATCGGGGGGCCTGGCTGGAAATGGAAACTGACGGCAACGGAGTGATTTACGTCAAGATTGATCGCAAGAGAAAAGTTGCTGTTACCAGTTTGCTGCGGGCTTTTGGTTATTCATCTGACGAAGAGATAGTCGAGCTGTTTAAGGAAGTTGATTCTGATCCTGATTTGAAATACATTGAGAAGACCATTGGTAAGGATGTAGCTAAATCAGAAGCAGAGGGGTTGAAGGAGGTTTATAAAAGAATAAGACCGGGCGATCTGGCCACAGTAGATAATGCCAGGTCTTTAATTTTCTCCATGTTTTTCAATTTTGAACGTTACGATTTTGGCCGAGTTGGCCGTTATAAGTTAAATCAACGATTTGGTTTTAAGATGCCCATTGATAAAGAGACCCGAGTTTTGCAAAAAGAAGATTTGGTGGCAATAATCAGAGAGATTATTCGTTTGAACAATTCCCAAGAGGCACCTGATGATATTGATCATTTAGGCAATCGTCGGGTTAGAGCAATCGGTGAATTAATCCAAAACAAATTCCGAGTCGGCCTGGCTCGCATGGAAAGAATTGCAAAAGACAGAATGAGTACCAAAGATATTGATACTTTAACTCCCAACCAATTAGTCAATGCCCGACCGGTTATCGGGGCAGTTAAAGAATTTTTTATGTCTTCCCAGCTTTCTCAATTTATGGACCAAACTAACCCTTTGGCAGAATTGGAACACAAGAGAAGATTATCAGCTATGGGACCGGGTGGCTTATCCAGAGAAAGAGCTGGATTTGATGTACGTGACGTTCACCGTACCCACTATGGCAGAATTTGTCCGATTGCTACTCCGGAAGGACCGAATATCGGTTTAGTCGGCCATTTGGCCTCTCATGCTCGAGTTAATGAATTTGGTTTTATCGAAACCCCAATGCGTAAAGTGGTTCACGATGTAAAAAATGATCCCAAAAAGACAGAAAATGAGATAGTGCGCGAGCAAGTAGTTGATCCCCAGAGCAAGAAAACAATAGCCAGCCCGGGCGATAAAATAACAAAAGAATTAGCTAAAGAACTGGCCAAGTACAAAGAAATTAATACTATTCCCATAAAATCGCGGGTAACCGAAGAGATAATTTATTTAGATGCTGCTAATGGTGAAAGACATATTACCACTGCGGCTACTACCCCGATTGATAAGGATGGATATTTTATTGATGAAAAAGCCGAGGTGAGGAAAAAAGGCGAACCGACCATTGAGAGTGTTACCAAGATTGATTATATGGATGTTTCTCCCGCTCAGATTGTATCAGTTTCTACTTCTTTGATACCCTTTTTAGAACATGATGATGCAGTTCGGGCTTTAATGGGTACTAATATGCAACGGCAGGCAGTACCTTTGATTAGGCCTCAGGCGCCGACAGTCGGCACTGGAGTAGAAAAAAGGGCGGCTGCTGATTCAGGACATGTTGTGGTTTGTGATAAAGACGGCAAGATAGTGGAATGTGATGCTGCCCACGTTACTGTTTTGGAAAGTAAAGGCAGTTTAAAGGAATATCCGCTGGGTAATTTTCTCAGGTCCAATGCTTCTACCTGTATGAGTCAAAAGCCAGTAGTGGAGAAGAATCAATTAGTTAAAAAAGGAGATGTTTTAGCTGATGGAGCAGCCACTGATCAAGGAGAATTGGCCTTGGGTCAGAATATTATCGTGGCTTTCATGTCTTGGGAGGGAGGGAATTTCGAAGATGCTATCTTACTTTCCGAACGCTTGGTGCAGGATGATCGTTATACATCTATACATATTGAAGATTACTCTGTTGATATTCGTGATACCAAATTAGGCCCAGAATTGATTACTAGAGATATTCCCAATGTGTCCGAGGAAAAACTGAAGGATTTGGATGAAGAAGGTGTCGTACGGATCGGTGCTCAAGTTTCTTCCGGTGATATCTTGGTCGGCAAGATTACTCCCAAAGGAGAAACAGAATTGTCTGCTGAAGAAAAATTGCTCAGAGCAATTTTTGGCGAGAAAGCCAAGGACGTTAAAGACAGCTCCCTATATTTGGAACACGGTGAACATGGCAAAGTAGTTGATATCAAGATTTTTTCCAGGGAAAACGGAGACAAGTTGTCCTCAGGGGTGATCAAAACTATTCAAGTAAGTATTGCCCAGTTAAGAAAAATACAGGTGGGTGACAAAATGGCGGGCCGACACGGTAATAAAGGAGTAATTTCTAGAATAGTCGCCGAAGAAGACATGCCATTTTTGAAAGACGGAACACCGGTTGATATTATCCTTAACCCTCTGGGTGTGGCTTCTCGAATGAATCTAGGTCAAATATTAGAGACCCATTTGGGAATGGCAGCCAAAAAGCTGGGTTATACAGTAGCCAGTCCGGTTCTTGACGGAGTTAATGAGAAAAAAATTAAGGAAGAGATAAAAAAAGCCGGTTTTCCGGAGGACGGTAAAATGATCCTTTACGATGGCAGAACCGGCAATCCTTTTGACCAGCCAATTACCGTTGGTGTTATTTACATGTTAAAACTCAATCACTTGGTAGAAGACAAAATTCATCAACGCTCCATCGGACCCTATTCCATGGTTACTCAACAACCCCTGGGTGGTAAAGCTCAATTCGGTGGTCAGCGTTTTGGTGAAATGGAAGTTTGGGCCCTAGAAGCCTACGGCGCAGCTAATACTCTACAGGAAATATTGACTATTAAATCCGATGATGTAGCCGGCCGTTCTAAAGCCTATGAAGCGATTATCAAAGGAGAACCGATTAAAAGATTGAACGTTCCAGAATCATTTAATGTGTTGGTCAGGGAATTAAAAGGTTTATGTTTGGATGTTGAATTAGTTGCTCGAAAGAGTGAAGTTCAACAGGCGGAATCTTCAGCCAAAAAGCCAGTTGAAGAATCTGACAAGAAAGAACCTCCCCAAAAACCTGAAAAGAAATCTGATACTAAAAAAGCAAAGGGTAAAAAATAATAAACATGGCAGAAGATAAAGAGAAAAATTTAGACTACGAAGCAATCAAGCTGAAATTGGCTTCAGCTGATGTGATTCACAACTGGTCTCATGGAGAAATCACCAAGCCAGAGACTATTAATTATCGTACTCAAAGACCAGAAAAAGATGGATTATTTTGTGAAAGAATTTTTGGTCCATCGAAGGATTGGGAATGTTATTGCGGAAAATATAAACGAATTCGCTACAAAGGCATCATTTGCGACAAATGTGGAGTCGAGGTTACCCGCTCTATCGTAAGAAGAGAAAGAATGGGGCATATTGATTTAGCTGCGCCGGTTTCTCACATTTGGTTTTTAAGAGGGGTACCGTCAAAAATTGGTTTAATACTAGGTTTGTCTGTTCAGAATCTGGAGAAAGTTATTTATTTTGCCAGTTTTATTATTACCCACGTTGATGATGATTTAAGAGAGGAGACGTTAGGTCAGATAGATCAGGAGTATAATTCCAAGAAGAAGAATATTGAGAATATATTTAATCAAAAAGTTAATTCAATCAAGCAACAAAAATCTCAGAAATTGAGTAAAGCTAAAGACGATAAGGCCAAGAAGGAAATTGAGGCCTTGGCTGATCAAGAATTAGTAAACAATGCTCGCCAAAAAGAAGAAGAGATGCATGAATTGGAAGAAGCAGTTGATCTAGCCAAAAAAGAATTACGTGACCTTAAACCACTACAGATAATTTCGGAAAATAGTTATCAGGACTTATCCCTAAAGTATGGCCATGTATTTGAGGCGGGGATTGGAGCAGAAGCTATTCATAAACTATTAGCCGCCATTGATTTAGACAGTATTATTAATGATTTTAAGAAAAAAGTAGATTCAGCCAATAAAAATCGTAAGAAGAAATTATTACGCAGCCTAAGATTAGTAACCAATCTTAAAACTACAGGGATTAGACCGGAGTGGATGGTTTTGAATACTATTCCAGTTATTCCTCCTGATTTACGTCCTATGGTTCAACTAGACGGTGGTCGTTTTGCCGCTTCTGACTTAAATGATTTGTATCGCCGGGTGATTAACCGCAACAATCGATTAAAACGATTAATCGAACTTAATGCACCTGAGGTAATTACTCGCAATGAAAAAAGAATGTTGCAAGAAGCGGTTGATGCCCTGATTGACAATGGGGCCAGGCACGGTAAGACGGTGACTGCTTCAACTGGCCAAAAAAGACAGCTGAAATCTTTAGCTGACATGCTAAAAGGAAAGCAAGGAAGATTTCGTCAGAATTTGTTGGGCAAAAGAGTGGATTATTCAGGTCGTTCAGTTATCGTCATCGGCCCCCATCTTAAAATCGATCAGTGTGGTATACCCAAGACCATGGCTTTGGAATTATTCAAACCATTTGTTATTAGCCGCTTAATAAAAGATGAGTATGTTCATAATGTCCGTTCAGCCACTCGCTTGATTGAATCAGGGCGATCAGAAGTTTGGGATATTTTAGAGCAAGTTATCAAGGGTACTCATGTTTTTCTTAATCGAGCTCCTACTCTTCACCGACTAGGCATCCAAGCCTTTCAACCTGTTTTGATAGAAGGTAAAGCTATCCAGATTCATCCTTTGGTTTGTACTCCTTTCAATGCTGATTTTGATGGTGATCAAATGGCCGTTCATTTACCTTTAACCGAGGAGGCTAAAAAAGAAGCTGCGGAAATCATGTTGTCTACCAGAAATTTACTGAAACCAGCCACTGGTGATCCAGTAACCACTCCTTCTCAAGATATAGTTTTGGGTTGTTATAACATGACAATCATGCGGGAAATGGACAAAGAAAAGGTCAAATACTTTACCACTCCCGATGAAGCGATTATGGCTTTTCGTTTGGGTCACATTAGCCTTCAACAAAAAGTGAAAGTAAGAATGAACGGTAAGCTTATAGAAACAAATTGCGGGCGGGTATTTATCAATAGAGTGCTGCCTGATTTTATCGGCTATATTAATAAAATGCTGAATAGAGGAGCCTTAAAAGATATTATCAGTCGTTGTTTGCGAGAATCGGGAGCAGTTGCAACAGCTGAAGTACTTGATAATATTAAAAAAACTAGTTTAGAATTTTTAACCATGTCAGGTATTTCTTGGGGCATGGACGATCTACCACATCTAGAGGTTAAGAAAGACTTGATCAAGGTGGCAGAAAAAAAAGTTAGTGAAATCCAGAATCATTATGAGGCCGGTCTTTTAACCAAAGAAGAGAGGCATATTAAGATTGTGGAGGTTTGGGCAGCTCTTAAGGATAAGATTACTGAATTAAGCCAAGAATTTTTTGATCAATTCAATTCTGTTTATCAAATGGTTGAATCAGGCGCAAGGGGGTCTTGGCCTCAAATTACCCAGATGATGGGTATGAAAGGATTAGTGACCAATCCCGCTGGGGAAACGATTGAATTGCCGGTTAAAGGTAGTTTTAAAGAGGGGTTTGACGTTTTGGAATATTTTATTTCCACCCACGGAGCCAGAAAAGGTTTATCCGATACCGCCCTAAGAACAGCTAACGCTGGGTATTTAACCAGACGGTTGGTGGACGTGGCACAGGATATGGTGATTACCATCAAAGATTGCGGAGATAAAGAAGGAAGAGTTTTAACTCAAAAAGAGAGTGAAGAAATGGGAGAAGACTTGATTAAAAGAGCCACCGGACGAGTCAGTTTGAAAAAGATAGTTAATCCAAAGACCAAAAAAGTGATTGTTGGCGAGAACGATTTAATAACCGAAGAGAAAGCTGAGCAATTAGCTAAGCTAAATTTGGAACAAATAAAAGTTAGAAGCAGCCTAAGCTGTAAAGCCAAACGAGGGATTTGCGTCAAATGTTATGGTTATGATTTAGGATATAATCAAATAGTTCGAGAGGGTGTGGCAGTTGGCATTGTTGCGGCTCAGAGCATTGGTGAACCGGGCACCCAACTAACCATGAGAACCTTTCATACTGGTGGCGTAGCTGGACTGGATATTACCCAGGGTCTACCTCGTGTGGAAGAACTATTTGAAGCCAGACCAGTTAAGAAAGCAGCAGTTATTTCCGAAGTGGATGGTCGGGTAGAATCAGTGGAAGAAGTAGTCGCTAAGGACGGTAAAGCTCGTCAAAAGTTGATCAAGGTTCAATACACTCATTTAAACAAAGATCATTACCCCCTATCCAGCAAGAATAAAAAAGCACTGAAAGTCAAAGATGGCCAGGGAATTGACAAAGGTGATATTCTTTATGAAACCAAGAGTCAAAAAGTTTTGGCTAGGTCTGCTGGAATAGTTAAGATAAAAGATGACGGCATTCAAGTAGTGGCCGATGTCGAGGAAGTAATGGAATATCTAGTTTCTCCTCGTTATAATTGTTGGATCAAGGCCGGTGATTTGGTAAAAAGAGGTGATCAGTTAACGGAAGGCAGTATAGATTTGCATCAACTATATCGCCTTAGAGGAAAAGAAGCAGTCGAGAAGTACATCCTAAAGGATATTCAATACATTTACTCTTCACAAGGCCAGAAACTAAATGATAAACATATTGAAATAATTATTCGCAAGATGTTTTCTCGTTTTTATGTCAAAGATTCTGGTGATACTGATTTATTACTTGGCGAAATCGTTGAAAGAGCCCAATTGGTAGAAGCCAATGATATAGCTAAAAAAGAAGGAAAACAAGAAGCTATTGCTGACAACTTACTTTTGGGAATAACTAAAGCCTCTTTATCAACTGAAAGCTTCCTATCAGCCGCTTCCTTTCAAGAGACCGCTAGAGTGCTGATTGACGCAGCAATTTCTGGTAAGGTTGATAAATTAAGAGGTCTTAAAGAGAATGTAATTATCGGCCGGCTTATTCCAGCGGGCACAGGTTACAAAAAAGGTTAGATTTACTAAAAAATCCGAGTTTTATTAACAAAACACGGGTTTTTTTGATTTGGTTGTGGATAAAGCTTCTTGACAAAACCTGGTTTTTGCGCCCCAATAAAGCTATAGAGGACGGAGGTGGCAACACCTACTGGTTTTAGTTATTAGTGTCTTTGATAACATCGCTCTTTGGACAACTAACCATGGAAATCACCTTGAACACCACAAGGAAAGGACGTGATGATCATGAAGCGCGCCTGTTTGATTCTGTTGTTGCTGCTGATTACCTGGGGAGTGGCAGGAGCTACTAACAGCCAGGAACCGGCAGGCATGACCGCTGAGCAGTACCTTGCTGAAAAGCAAGATGAAGGAGATCTGAAAGAGGTTAGATTGTCGTTTGGGACCACTACGGACTTCCAGCCCGGTGAGTTTTATCAGGTTGCCGAAGGAATCTGGGTGGCCATGAACAATCGTCTCGATCAGCCCGAATTCTACTACAAAAGCATGTGGGAAGACAATCCTAGTCTTCAGAGAGGCCAGGATTGGATCAAGTGGTATGAACAAGGCTACATGCAGATGCGACGGCTTATTGGGTCTTGTGCTGGTGACTACCTTTCTTTCTGGTTGATCATGGACCCTGACAAGTTGCTAGTGTTTGATAGGGAGACGAAAATAGCGCTGTTCTACGAAGATCGAGTAATCGTCAGTGAAAGGATTCTGGTTCCTGATGGCCCCGAAGAGAAGGTGGTGTATCAAAACGTGGACGACACCATCGTCTTCAGCGAGAAGCAAGATAAGTATTTCCGTTTTGGACCGTTTTTCCTCTTTGCTGCCAGGTTCCCCGACAACACGATTGGAGCCGAAATTCCTAGCAGTGATCGGGACTACAACCATCCCATTGCATTTGGGATAGAGAAAGGGGGTACGCTGTTTCTTATTCCGGGTGAT
>JAIWBS010000068.1:0-3481 GCA_048633705.1 Pirellulales bacterium | reverse complement strand
GCAGTTAATTCATAAGTGGAACCATCAACTGATAAATAACCGTAGTAATACTGAGGATCAAGCGGATCAACCGATAGTTCTAATAGATGCCCTTTATCTAATAGTTCGACTTCTAACCGATTACCCTCATTATTGGTCCTATCACGCTGTTCGGCTAGAGGATATTGACCTTCAGCTAACAGATACCTGGCTAGAGCTTCCTGAATAATCTTCAAATCAGCTTTCCTAACAGCATCTCTATCCAAAGCTTCCTGGGGAATTAATGACGTGTTAACATTGGCATTAACATTAAGGTTAATATTGGTGTCGGTATTGACTGTCACCGTTGGTTCCAAGAAAACATCATCCAACCAAACAAACCATGAAATGACCAAAATCACTACAATTAATCCTGACAAGCTTGACCAAAACTGAATTGGAGTCTGGCTCCAACTGCCTATTCGATAAGACTTTCCTTCTTTTATTTCGGCCGGTACCGGCTGTTGGCCGGCTTCCACGTCTTTTTTCTTTACCCCTGGAATCCAAAGAATTTGGCCAGAGGATATGGCAAACGGTTTTTTTAATTTATTGGCTCTGGCGATTTTCTTCCATTTAACTGCATACATTACCGCAATATCAGCCAGGGTTTCCTCGGGCTGGACCACGTGGGTAGCCCACTTCTTGCGTTTCTTGATGATGATTAACTGAATTACCAATCTGACTAAAACTACAATAACGGCCAGGATAATCAAAATAAAAATAAGATTATAGGGCAAAACCCAGATTACGATTTCTTTTTCCTCTGGAGGCAGTTCTTCATCAAAAGTGGCTTGAACCTTGAGGACAAAACGGCCAAAAGCCGGAAAGGGTTCATGCCAAGTAACCGGAACTTCGTTAGTTTCTCTGGGAAAAATTTCTCCCAAATCAGATTCCTGCTCGTGGCTAATCTGACCAAAAATATTCGTTAAAGTAAATTGGCCTACTGGTGTTAATCTGTTATTCCCTTTATTTTCTATCTCTACTTCTATCGAGGCCGGCTTGCCAAAACCGAGATAACGTTTAAATTGAAGCCAGTTATTCTTAACTTCGCCTTCAAATAATATTCTATCTTCATAGCGCCAGCTTAGACTTTTGATATCAAGATCTTTGACTATCTCTCCGGGTACAGTCTGGTATATCCTGACCCCTACTCGGGTGACAATACTGACGGCTGTACCTCCGATTTCAGATTCTTCCGGCATTTTTTTCTGAATGATAACTGCTCCCATGTGGTCACCCACATCCACCACTTCCGGAATGGTAATGGTAAAAGGTACCACCAGTTCCGAATCCGGTTCCAAGACAAATTCACGACCGGACATTTCCACCCAGGAACCGACTCCGGTTGGTACTGTATAGGAATCACCCGGAGCAAAGCTGCCCTGAATGGTAGTAGTGGCATCAACCGAATAGACCTCAACTGTTATTGGTTCTTCACCATTATTAAGAATCAAGCAGGCATCTTCTTTACTCTCTCCGGGGCCTAAATTGTAAATAAACCAACTATTAGAAAACCGGACATCGGAATCAGGGTAAGCCGGCTTAATACTAATAGTGCCCGATTCAATAGCATCTGCTAGTTGCGGTAAAAATAAAAATATAGTGATTATCACTATGAACAGTTTTTTGTTCTTCAGCATTTATTCCTTCCTTAATATTCTAGCCAGATCATCTACGTAAATCTCTTGCCAACCCTGGCTGATTAAGACAGCGGCTAATAAATTGTTTTTTCCTACAATAGCCCATTTAATATCAAACTGGTCGAAAGCCTTCATCCAACCTTCTTCCTGCATTAGGGCCCGCTGGTGAAATCTAAAAATCTCAACATCGTCTTGTTCCCAGCAGGGCATTCGACCGTCAATAAATAATTTTTGCTCTGGCAATTGCCAAATTAGGAATCCGCCCCAGTTGTATTCATTGAATACGTTGCCTTCTTGCGGATTGTCCAAAAGCCACTGGGTTAATTCGATAGGATAATGTGCTTTCTTGGCTAATTCTACCACAGATTTGGTGTGAGGAACAAGTTCATAATATTTCTGATACCCCAAAAATAGCAAGAAGATTATCAAGATAATCATTATCCATTTTGACCTCATATATTTAACTAGAGTTTGTCCGGTCAAATTTTTTACAAAATAAACCCAGAAAGGAATGCTGACCAGAATAAACAAGGGAACATTGCGCCAGCTGGTAAACGCCAAGCCAGCAAAGATAATGGTAATTATCAGATAGCTAAAGTCGATCTTGCGCCAAGCCACCAAAAGAAGAATGACAAAAAGAATCAGATAAATGATAAACTGGGCGGCATTAAATTGAAAAAACTTTAAAGGAAGCCATTCCATAATATTCTGCCTGGCATAGGTGCAGTTAAAAAAAGTTCTATAAATTTCCTCGTAAATCTTATAGCCGTAAGGATTTACCAAAGTGATTATAGCCGATCCAATTGTTAATATTGCTAATTTTAGCCAATCTCTCCAGGCCATTATAGTAATAGAAAATTTCTTTATAAACCTGGATAACCAGTGTCTCAATAATTCAAGACCTAAAAATAAACCAAGAATAAATAAACCAATAACAAAACCGCCGTGTAAATTGACCCAATATAAGAAAATCAAAGGCAACCAATAAATTAATCTACTTTGGGGGTTGTTTTTAAACCGATAAAAAATATAAATGATCAAAGCCAACCCCAATAAAGTAATCATTTGGGGCCTGGCTCCGATAATCGGGATAGAGGCAATTGCACCCAAAAGAGCAGCCAGGATTTGGTATTCAAATCTAGCCGGGATAGACCGGGCTACCAGAATAAAAGCCAAGAAAGTGATAGCGGCAAAAACGACTGATAAAGCCAGCAAACCCAAACGGCTGTAAATTAACCACATGATTATGTCAGTCAGCCACTCATGGAAAATTACTGGAAAATCAGGCATCGTATAAGAAAAAGGATCAGTGTCAGGAATTCCCTTATTGGCTAAGATCAACTGCCCGTCTCTTAAATGCCAACCCATATCAGGATCCACCGGTAACTTCAAGCAAATAAGAAAAGTTAAGGCAATCAAAATAAATATTAGAACATATCTTTGTCTTAAGAATTTAACTGTCATTTTTATCAGCAACAAAAATAAAGTTGGCTCGGCCTAATGATGTCCAAATTTTTTTCTTGGGAAAAATTTCTAAAAGACTGTTTAATTCTTTTCTATTATATTCATTATGAAAGGGTTCATCATGAGGATGGGTACTGCTCAACCAGCGAAAGTGCCAAATCAAGGCCCGGCGGGGAACCGAACCAATCAAAATACCTCCAGATCTCAAAACTCTTTTAATCTCAGACAAAGCTTTGTCTGACCTGACTAAATGCTCTAAGGTTTCTGTACAAATTACCGTATCGAACCGCTCATCTTGATACGGTAAATCTTCAGCATCTCCTAAAATCACCTTGGCTTCAGGCACGTATTTTTTAATC
>JAIWBS010000067.1:0-2585 GCA_048633705.1 Pirellulales bacterium | reverse complement strand
GTCTTTTTAGATTTTTTTGAATTTTGTTTTTGGCTCCCGAAAATAAATAAAGGATCAAAATAACCAATAGTAAAATATCTGTTCCGTATAGGCTAAAAGAACCGTATTCCCAAAATTCTCCCCTAATTGTTCCTGACTGGATAATCCACCTGGTCTGCCAGGGTAAAAGGAAAACAAAAAGATAGAAAAGGTATTCAGTTAACTTTGTTAATTTTAGCTTCATGGTACTTTTTGGAGTAAGCAACTTGTACACTCGTAACTAGTAACTGGTAATTTGTCTAAATCTCCCCAATTACTAGTTACTAATTTACTAGTTTACTCATCTTCTCTTCAAACATTTTTTTAAACTTAGCTCGACGATCGTTGTCGTGAAATTTCAAAACTTGATCATTGATTACTACCTTTGTATCTTGATTCGCAACTTTTTTTAAAGTGGCGGGTAATGCTGCCAATTGTATATTTTTAACTAATGATTCCTGCCAGTTACCCCAAACCCTCCAATAAATCAATCCTCCCAACCGACGAAAGGATTTAGAAATAATACTGTCTTTGACCTTCCTTCTATTATTAACTTGATAAGGTAGAAAATTGGGAAAGTACTTTTCGATCCAATTATTAGCTTTGATGAATTGCGGATAAAGCTGATCCGGATCATAAATCGGCAGGACCTGGGAAATCCAATAGGCCAAATAAATATCAAACTGGCTGCACTGCAAGTCAGCTATGTTTAGTTTATCCTCAGCTATGAAAAAGGTTAAGCATAGTTTGTCTTGAGTATCAGACCGAGTCGGTCTTAGTCCAAAAATCTTGGGCAGAAAATTTGCCCAAAATCTAGCCAGCCAGATTCTTTTCTTCTTGGCGATAATAAAAAAATCAATGTCCGAATAATCTCCGGCATTGGAAAAAGCCAGCGAGTTGCAAATGGCTACCATTTTTATTAAAGGATTAAAGCGTAATAGTTTAATGAAGCGGATGGCTTTTTTAAACTTGCGTTCAGCTACCTTATAATTTTCCAAACGTTGATCAACTATTCTTTCCCGATGCTTTAAAAAATAAAAACCGTTTTTCTGATTGATTATTTTCTTTAAACTATCCTTATCTAAAGCTGATTTAACTTGGTAAAAACTATTTTCAATCTGGCCATCACCTTGCCGTAAAAGCCATTTAAACACCTCTAAAGCGGTTAAAGGATAATCAAAAATATCAAAATAAACCAAGGTGGCTATTATTGATTTTTCTAAACCGGATAACATAATATTTTAATTATAAAGTAAAAAAATGATATAGTATAATCGTTATGGCTTTCATCAAATACGTTCCTAATATCCTGACCATTTCCAGAATTTTCCTTTCTTTCTTTATTCTTTATTTTATTTCCCAACAACAATTTGCTGCTGCTCTTATAATAATATTAACCGCTTATTTAACTGACCTAATGGACGGTGCTATTGCCCGTCGTTTTAACGCGGTTACTAAAATTGGGGCCAATATCCTGGAAACAGCCGCTGATGCTTCTATGATTTTCATGACTGTTTTGGGCTTTGTCTTCCTGGGCAAATTACCGGCCTGGGTTTTTTTGATGTTTAGTATCGGGATTGTAATTTATCTACCGATAACCAAACTGGTTGGCAAAGCCAAAGTTAAATGGATTGCTGAATCTTATATTCAACCGATTGCTTACGGTCTTTACATCCTGTTTGTGCCAATCTATTTAGCCACTCGGGTTTTTTCTAAAACCATCTCAATTACTCTAGTTGTTTTATTTTTAATAAGTGTGGCGATTCTTAAAAGAAATCGGTTACTTTATTACATCAAAAATCTTAAATATCAGAAATAAAAAAACTCCTTTTGTAATAAACTAAACAGCAAAGGAGTTTTTAAATTACATCTTTTAAAAATTGACCAGTGTAGCTTTTTTTGACTTTGGCAATTTCAGCCGGAGTTCCTTTGGCTACGATCTCGCCACCTTTATCTCCACCCCCTGGGCCCAAGTCTATCACCCAATCAGCTGATTTAATTACATCAAGATTGTGCTCGATAATCAAAACGGTATTTCCTTTATCCACTAATCGGTTAAGAACATTTAGTAGTCGTTTAACGTCATCAAAATGCAAACCGGTAGTTGGTTCATCCAGAATATATAGAGTCTTACCTGTAGAATGACGGGACAATTCGGTGGCTAATTTTATTCTCTGAGCCTCACCACCAGATAAAGTGGTGGCTGGTTGACCTAAGTGAATATAACCCAAACCAACATCATTAAGAGTTTTTAGTTTCTTGTGAATGGCTGGGATATTTACAAAAAAATGAGAGGCTTCCTCTACGGTCATATCCAGCACATCAGCAATGTTTCTACCATTGTAGTGAATCTCCAAAGCCTGTTGATTGTAACGCTTACCCTTGCATTCCTGGCATTCTACATATACATCTGGAAGAAAATGCATTTCGATTTTGACCATTCCTTCACCTTCACAAGCTTCACAACGACCCCCTTTGACATTAAAACTGAAACGGCCTGCTTTATAACCTCGGATTTTGGCCTCTGGCACTTTGGTAAATAAATCTCGGATGTAAGTGAATACTCC